>NZ_JBFTND010000019.1:0-49251 GCF_056397305.1 Cupriavidus sp. 05N40 | reverse complement strand
CGGGTGCACAGGGCGAAGGCCGCCGCCACCGCGATGGCGCCAGCGCGCCGGCCGCGGGCGGCGGCGCCCCGGCAGCTCCGGCCGGCCAGGCGCCGCGCCAGCCGCAGTAAGGACACCGAAGCATGAACCCCTCACGCCTCTTCATCGAGCGGCCGGTCGCCACCGCGCTGCTGATGCTCGCCATCCTGCTGTCGGGGCTGGTCGCCTTCAAGCTGCTGCCGCTGTCGGCGCTGCCCGAGGTGGACTACCCGACCATCCAGGTCACCACGCTCTACCCGGGCGCCAGCCCGGACGTGATGACCTCCTCGGTCACGGCGCCGCTGGAGCGCCAGTTCGGCCAGATGCCGGGCCTCAAGCAGATGTCGTCGTCGTCCTCGGGCGGCGCCTCGGTGATCACGCTGCAGTTCGAGCTGACGCTGTCGCTGGACGTGGCCGAGCAAGAGGTGCAGGCGGCCATCAACGCCGGCGGCAACCTGCTGCCGGCCGACCTGCCGATGCCGCCGGTCTACAGCAAGGTCAACCCGGCCGACGCGCCGATCATGACCCTGGCCATGACCTCGGACACCATGCCGCTGCCCAAGCTGCAGGACATGGTGGACACGCGCGTGGCGCAGAAACTCTCGCAGCTCCAGGGCGTGGGCCTGGTCAGCATCAGCGGCGGGCAGCGCCCGGCCGTGCGCATCCAGGCCAACCCCACCGCGCTGGCCGCGCTCGGCATGTCGATCGACGACCTGCGCACCGCCATCGGCAGCGCCAACGTCAACGKCGCCAAGGGCAGCTTCGACGGCCCCGCGCGCGCCTCCACCATCGACGCCAACGACCAGCTCAAGTCCGCCGACGAATACCGCCAGATCATCGTCGGCTACCAGAACGGCGCGCCGATCCGCATCACCGACGTGGCCAATATCGTCGACGGCCCGGAGAACAGCCGCCTGGCGGCCTGGGCCAACGACAAGCCGGCCATCGTGCTGAACATCCAGCGCCAGCCCGGCGCCAACGTGATCGAGGTGGTGGACCGCATCAAGGCGCTGCTGCCGCAGCTGCAGAATTCGCTGCCGGCCTCGGTCAAGGTGCAGCAGCTCACCGACCGCACCACCACCATCCGCGCCTCGGTGCGCGACGTGGAGTTCGAACTGCTGCTGGCGGTGGCGCTGGTGGTGATGGTGATCTTCGTGTTCCTGCGCAACGTGCCGGCCACCATCATCCCGGGCGTGGCGGTGCCGCTGTCGCTGGTGGGTACCTTCGGCGTGATGTACCTGGCGGGCTTCTCGATCAACAACCTCACGCTGATGGCGCTGACCATCGCCACGGGCTTCGTGGTCGACGATGCGATCGTGATGATCGAGAACATCATGCGCTACATCGAGGACGGCGACTCACCCATGGAGGCCGCGCTCAAAGGCTCCAAGCAGATCGGCTTCACCATCATCTCGCTGACCTTCTCGCTGGTGGCCGTGCTGATCCCGCTGCTGTTCATGGGCGACGTGGTGGGGCGGCTGTTCCGCGAGTTCGCCATCACGCTGGCGGTGTCGATCCTGATCTCGGCGGTGGTGTCGCTGACGCTCACGCCGATGATGTGCGCGCGCCTGCTGCGCCATGTGCCGGAAGAGAAGCTGTCGCGCTTTCACCGTTCCACCGGCCGCTTCTTCGACAACGTGATCGCGCGCTACGGCCGCGCGCTGGAGTGGGTGCTGGACCGCCAGACGGCCACGCTGCTGGTGGCGGTCGGCACGCTGGTGCTCACCGTGCTGCTCTACCTGGTGGTGCCCAAGGGCTTCTTCCCCRTGCAGGACACCGGCGTGATCCAGGGCATCACCGAAGCCTCTCAGACCACCTCCTTCCCCGCCATGCAGCTCAAGCAGCAGGCGGTGGCCAAGGTGGTGCTGGAAGACCCGGCGGTGGAAAGCCTGTCCTCGTTCGTCGGCGTGGACGGCACCAACACCACGCTCAACGCCGGACGCCTGCTGATCAACCTCAAGCCCAAGGACGAGCGCAGCGATTCCATCGAGGACGTCACGCGCCGCCTGCAGGCCGCGGTCGACAAGCTCGGCGGCGTCTCGCTCTATACCCAGCCGGTCCAGGACCTGACCATCGAGGACCGCGTCTCGCGCACCCAGTACCAGTTCACCGTGCAGGACCCGGACCCGGCCACGCTGGCCACCTGGGTGCCGCGCCTGGTCGAGCGGCTCAAGCAGGAGCCCGAGCTGCGCGACGTGGCGAGCGACCAGCAGAACAACGGCCTGCGCGCCTACGTGGATATCGACCGCGACGCCGCGGCGCGCTTCGGCATCACCACGGCGGTGATCGACAGCGCGCTCTACAGCGCCTTCGGCCAGCGCCTGGTGTCGACCATCTTTACCCAGGCCAGCCAGTACCGCGTGGTGCTGGAGGCCATGCCCGAGTTCCGCACCGACCCGCAATCGCTGGCCGAGCTGCGCCTGCCGTCGTCGTCCGGCGGCCAGGTGCCGCTGGGCGCCTTCGCGCGCATCAGCGAACGCACCGGCGCGCTGGTGGTCAACCACCAGGGGCAGTTCCCCGCGGCCACCATCTCGTTCAACCTCGCGCACGGCGAGTCGCTGGGCGCGGCGGTCGACAAGATCACCAAGGTCGAGAAGGAAATCGGCCTGCCGATCTCCATGCAGACCGACTTCCAGGGGGCGGCGCTGGCGTTCCGCGCGTCGCTGTCCAACACGCTCTGGCTGATCCTGGCGGCGGTCATCACGATGTACATCGTGCTGGGCGTGCTGTATGAAAGCACCATCCACCCGGTGACCATCCTCTCCACCCTGCCATCGGCCGGCGTGGGCGCGCTGCTGGCGCTGCTGGTGTCCGGGCAGGACCTGGGCATCATCGCCATCATCGGCATCATCCTGCTGATCGGTATCGTCAAGAAGAACGCCATCATGATGATCGACTTCGCGCTCGAGGCCGAGCGCGAAGGCGGCATGGCGCCGCGCGAGGCGATCTTCCAGGCCTGCCTGCTGCGCTTCCGCCCGATYCTGATGACCACCATGGCGGCCCTGCTGGSKGCGYTGCCGCTGATGCTCGGCAGCGGTATCGGCTCCGAGCTGCGCCGCCCGCTGGGCGTCACCATGGTGGGCGGCCTGCTGGTCAGCCAGGTGCTGACGCTGTTCACCACGCCGGTGATCTACCTGGCCTTCGACCGCCTGGCCTGCCGCCTCAAGGACTGGCGCCAGCGCCGCTTCGGCGACCCCGACACCGGCGCGCCCGCCGGGGAGCCGAGGCCGTGATGAATCTCTCGGCCACCTTCATCCACCGCCCGGTCGCCACCGCGCTGCTGACCATCGGCATCCTGCTCGCGGGGCTGGCGGCGCTGCGGCTGCTGCCGGTGTCGCCGCTGCCGCAGGTGGACTTCCCCACCATCTCGGTGTCGGCGTCGCTGCCCGGCGCGAGCCCCGAGACCATGGCCGCCACGGTGGCCACGCCGCTGGAGCGCGCGCTCGGCGCCATCGCCGGCGTGACGGAGATCACCTCCAGCAGCTCGCTGGGCTCGACCCGCATCACGCTGCAGTTCGAACTCTCGCGCGACATCGACGGCGCCGCGCGCGACGTGCAGGCCGCCATCAACGCCTCGCGCGCCACGCTGCCCACCAGCCTGCCGAGCAACCCCACCTACCGCAAGGTCAACCCGGCCGACGCGCCGATCATGATCATCGCGCTCACGTCGCCGACCATGACGCGCGGGCAGCTCTACGACGCGGCCTCCACGATCCTCTCGCAGAAGCTGTCGCAGATCGAGGGCGTGGGGCAGGTGACCATCGGCGGCTCGTCGCTGCCCGCGGTGCGCGTGGAGCTCAACCCGACCGCGCTCAACAAGTACGGCGTCTCGCTCGAGGACGTGCGCAACACCATCAGCGCGACCAACGCCAACCGCCCGCTGGGCTCGCTCGAGAACAGCACCACCAACTGGCAGGTCTACGCCAACGACCAGGCCATGAAGGCGGCGGACTACATGCCGCTGATCATCCGCTACGCCACGCCGGGCACSTWYTCSTCGGCMTCGGCMGGCGCGCTSATMGCCAGCACCGCCAACGCCACCGCCGGCGGTGGTGTCAGCACCAAGACCGTCAACGGCGTGACCACCACCACGCTGACCACCAGCAGCGGCACCACCACCATCTCGTCCGGCGCCACCGGCGGCAATACCAGCAGCGGCGGGCCCAACTCGTTCGCGGTGCCGGTCCGCCTGTCCGACGTGGCACGCGTGACCGACTCCGTGCAGGACATCCGCAACGCCGGCTCGGCCAACGGCCAGCCCTCGGTGCTGCTGGTGCTCAACCGCTCGCCCGGCGCCAACATCATCGAGACCGTCGACCGCGTCAACGAGATGCTGCCCTCGCTGCAGATGATGATCCCGTCGGCCATCAAGATGGAAGTGATGATGGACCGCACGCCCACCATCCGCGGCTCGCTGCGCGAGGTGGAGCGCACCCTGATGATCTCGGTGGCGCTGGTGATCATGGTGGTGTTCCTGTTCCTGCGCAATGTGCGCGCCACGCTGATCCCAAGCGTAGCCGTGCCGGTGTCGCTGATCGGCACGTTCTCGGTGATGTACCTGGCAGGCTTCTCTCTGAACAACCTGTCGCTGATGGCGCTCACCATTGCCACCGGCTTCGTGGTGGACGACGCCATCGTGGTGCTGGAGAACATCTCCCGCCACATCGAGGAAGGCATGAAGCCGCTCGAGGCCGCGCTGAGGGGCTCGCGCGAGGTGGGCTTCACGGTGCTGTCGATGAGCCTGTCGCTGATCGCCGTGTTCATCCCGCTGCTGATGATGGGCGGCATCGTCGGCCGCCTGTTCCAGGAATTCGCCGTCACCCTGTCGGTGGCGATCCTGGTGTCGCTGGTGGTCTCGCTGACCGCCACGCCGATGATGTGCGCGCGCCTGCTCAAGCCGGTGCGCCCGGAACGGCAGGGCCGCTTCTACCGCGCCAGCGAGCGCGTGTTCACCTGGATGCACGACCGCTACGCGCGCACGCTGGCGGTGGCGCTGCGCCATGGCGCGCTGGTGTGGCTGGTGCTGCTGGCCACCATCGGCCTCAATGTCTGGCTCTACACGATCGTGCCCAAAGGCTTCTTTCCGCAGCAGGATACCGGGCGCCTGATCGGCTTTATCCGCGCCGACCAGGCCACCTCGTTCCAGGCCATGCGCATCAAGCTCGACAACTTCATCAAGATCGTCCAGTCCGATCCCGCAGTGGTCAATGTCACCGGCTTCACCGGCGGTTCGCAGCGCAATACCGGCCAGATGTTCGTCACGCTCAAGCCGATTTCCGAGCGCGAATCGGCCGACGCCATCGTGGCCCGCCTGCGCGGCAAGCTGGCCAAGGAGCCCGGCGCCAGCCTGTTCCTGACCTCGGTGCAGGACATCCGCATCGGCGGGCGCCAGAGCAGCTCGGCCTACCAGTTCACGCTGCAGTCCGACGATCTCGACGTGCTGCGCGAGTGGGAGCCCAAGGTGCGCGCGGCGCTGTCCAACCTCAAGGGCCTGGAGGACGTCGACACCGACACCAACGACAAGGGCCTGCAGACCACGGTGACCATCGACCGCGACACCGCCTCCAAGCTCGGCGTCACGGCGCAGCAGATCGATGCCGTGCTCAACGACGCCTTCGGCCAGCGCCTGGTGTCCACCATCTACAACCCCCTCAACCAGTACCGCGTGGTGATGGAGTTGAGCCCGGAGTACCTGCAGGGACCGCATGCGCTCCAGGATGTCTACGTGGTCACCGGCGGCGGCAGGCGGGTCCCGCTGTCGGCCTTCGCGCGCGTGGCGCCCACCAGCACGCCGCTGGGCGTGAACCACCAGGGCCAGTTCGCCGCGTCCACCATCTCCTTCAACCTGGCCGAGGGCGTCTCGCTGTCGCAGGCGACCGACGCGGTCAAGGCTGAGATGGCGCGCATCGGCGTGCCGGAGACGCTGCAGGCCAATTTCCAGGGCAGCGCCAAGGCCTTCCAGGATTCGCTCAAGAGCCAGCCGCTGCTGATCCTGGCCGCGCTGATCACCATCTACATCGTGCTCGGCATGCTGTACGAGAGCTATGTGCACCCGCTCACCATCCTGTCCACGCTGCCGTCGGCCGGGGTGGGCGCGCTGCTGGCGCTGCTGGCTTCGGGCACCGATTTCAGCATCATCGCGCTGATCGGCGTGATCCTGCTGATCGGCATCGTCAAGAAGAACGCCATCATGATGATCGACTTCGCCATCGATGCCGAGCGGCGCGCGGGCCTGTCGCCGCGCGAGGCCATCTACCAGGCCTGCCTGCTGCGCTTCCGGCCCATCCTGATGACCACCATGGCCGCCCTGCTGGGCGCCATCCCGCTGGCCATCGGCCGCGGCGACGGCGCCGAGCTGCGCGCGCCGCTGGGCATCTCCATCGTCGGCGGCCTGCTGGTCAGCCAGTTGCTGACGCTCTACACGACGCCCGTGGTCTACCTGACGCTGGACCGCTGGCGCCTCAAGGTAAAAGCCTGGCGCCAGCGCCGCGCTTCCGTGCCCCCGGCCACGGCCAGCCTCGAACCCTGAATGCGATCCATGAACACCCTCTTCCGCATCCCTGTCCCCTCCTTCCCGGCCAGCGCGCTGACGCTGGCCTGCGCGCTGCTGCTGGCCGGCTGCGCGGTGGGGCCCGATTACAAGCGCCCCGATGCGCCCGACACGCCGGCCTTCAAGGAAGCGCGCGCCGACAGCACGCAGTGGGGCCAGTGGAAACCCGCCGAGCCGCAGGACGCGAGCGAGCGCAGCAACTGGTGGTCGGTCTTCAACGACCCGCAGCTCGATGCGCTGATGTCGCAGGTGCAGATCTCCAACCAGAACATCAAGGCGGCCGAGGCGCAATACCGGCAGGCGCAGGCCGCGCTGCAATCCGCCCGCGCCGGCTACTTCCCCACCGTGGGAGCTGCCGCGGGACTGGACCGCACGCGCGGCAGCAACGGCCAGATCGGCAACGGCCAGAGCGCGACGCTGTCGGCCAGCTGGGAGATCGACCTGTGGGGCCGCGTGCGCCGCCAGGTGGAGAGCAGTGATGCCAGCGCGCAGGCCAGCCAGGCCGATCTCGCCTCGACCCTGCTGTCGACCCAGTCCACGCTGGCGCAGAGCTACTTCCTGCTGCGCATCGCCGACCAGCAGAAGGCCGCGCTGGACCGCACCGTGGCCGACTACGCCCGCTCGCTGCAACTCGTGCGCAACCAGTATGCGGCCGGCACCGCGCAACGCTCCGATGTGCTGCAGTCCGAGAGCCAGCTCAAGAGCGCGCAGGCACTGCAGATCGACATCCAGATCACGCGCGCGCAGCTGGAGCACGCCATCGCCATCCTGACCGGCAAGCCGCCCGCGGACCTGTCCGTCACGCCGACGGACTACGCCGTCAATGTGCCGCGCGTTCCCACCGTGGTGCCGTCGGCGCTGCTCGAGCGCCGCCCGGACATCGCCGCGGCCGAGCGCCGCATGGCTGCGGCCAATGCGCAGATCGGCGTGGCGCAGGCGGCTTATTACCCCACGCTGACGCTGTCGGCCACCGGCGGCCTGTCCGCCAGTACGCTGGCACACTGGCTGTCGCTGCCGGACCGGATCTGGTCGATCGGCCCGGCGCTGGCCGGCACGCTGTTCGACGGCGGCCTGCGCAGCGCGGCCAAGGCGCAGGCGGTGGCCGCCTACGACCAGACCGTGGCCAATTACCGCCAGACCGTGCTCAGCGCCTTCCAGGAAGTGGAAGACAGCCTGGCCGCCGCGCGCCTGCTCGAGCAGGAGGCCGTGGTGCAGAACGATGCGCTGCGTACCGCGCGCGACGCGCTGGCGCTGGTCAACAACCGCTACCGCGCCGGCACCGCCAGCCTGCTCGACGTGCTGACCGCGCAGACCACGGCCTACACGGCGGAGCGTACCGCCCTGACCATCGCGGGCCGCCAGTACACCACCAGCGCGGTGCTGATCAAGGCGCTGGGCGGCGGCTGGCATATCGTGCCGGACAGCGCGCAAGTTCCGGCGCCCGCCTCGCAGCCCGCCTCGCAGCCCGCCTCGCCGCTCAACGCGCCCGACCTGCCCAGGCCGCCGGCACCGGGCAATATGCCGCCGCCGGCCGGCACGCAGGGCGCGCTGCCGGCGGCCGTGTCGGCGAAGCGGTAGGCACCCGCCGCCCTAGGCTGCGGGAAAGCACACCCGCGCCAGCAGTCCCTTGCCTGCCGCACCATCGAGCAGCACCAGCGATGCACCGTGCGCGGCGGCAATGTCGCGCACGATGGTGAGCCCGAGGCCCGATCCGCCCGGCGCGGCTTCGCCGGCCCGCGCCGGCTTGCCGCGGTAGAACGGCTCCAGCACCGCGGTGCGCTCCGCCGGCGCGATGCCGGGGCCGTCATCCTCCACCTCGAGCACCACCGCATCGCCGTCGCGATAGACGCGCGCGGTCACCACGCCGCCGGCCGGCGTGTAGCGCAGCGCGTTCTCGACGAGG
Source organism: Cupriavidus sp. 05N40 (assembly GCF_056397305.1). Taxonomy (NCBI): domain Bacteria; kingdom Pseudomonadati; phylum Pseudomonadota; class Betaproteobacteria; order Burkholderiales; family Burkholderiaceae; genus Cupriavidus; species Cupriavidus sp. 05N40. The sequence goes on along the minus strand of NZ_JBFTND010000019.1, from coordinate 40,780 downwards.
TTGGTAGCCAGTTCGTGCAGCAGCTCGGTGCCGCTTACCGGCTGCGCGCACTCGCCCTCGAAACCCAGGTCGATGCGGCGCGCGCGCGCCGCCGGCATGAGTTCCAGGCAGACCTCGCACAGCAACGCCGCCAGGTCCAGCGGGCGCGGCGCTTCGGCGCCGCCGTGCGCGGCGCGCGCCATCGACAGCAGCCGGTCGGCCAGCGCGGCCATGCGCGCGGTGCTGTCGGCCAGGCCCTGGGCGATGCGGCGCTGCTCGGCGGGGTCGTGCTCGCGTGCGGCCAGCTGCGCCTGCGTGTGCAGCACCGCCAGCGGCGTGCGCAACTGGTGCGCGGCGTCGGCGACAAAGCGGCGCTGCGCAGCCAGCATCTGCTCCAGCCGTGCCATGTAGCCGTTCATCGCCTGCACCAGCGGCGCGGTCTCGCGCGGCGCGCTGTCCAGCGGGAGCGGCGTGGTGGCACCGGGCTGGCGCCGCGCCACTTCGGCGCGCAGCGCATCGAGCGGCGCCAGCGCGCGCCGCGTGAACAGCCAGATCACCAGCACCACGGCCAGCACCAGCATGGCCTGGCCCCACAGCACGTCGAACAGGATGTTGCGGGTGAGCGCCTGGCGCGAATCGAGAGTCTCGCCCACCTCGATCAGCGCCATGCCCCCGTGCGTGCCGCTGGCGTCCATCACCGGCTGGCGCAGCGCGGCGATGCGGATCGGCTGCCCGCGGTAGGTGCGGTCATAGAAGCTCACCAGCGCCGGATAGAGCTTGGTGCGCGGCTGGCTGGAATCGAACGGCGGCAGGTCGTCGTAGCCTGAGACGAATTCGCCGCGCACGCCGCTCACGCGATAGAACATGGTGGCGTTCATGCCCACCTCGAAGGTGTCCAGCGAGATATAGGGCGCATCCACGCGCACGCCCTCCGGCGTGAGCGTGATGCGCTCGGAGATATTGCGCGCCGACGCCAGCAGGGTGCGGTCGTAGGCCAGGTCGGCCGAGGCCAGGGCGTTCGAGTAAGCCACCACGCCGTACACGGCCTGCAGCAGCAGCATCGGCGGGATCAGCCACCAGAGCAGGCGCGCGCGCAGGCTGGCGGGACGCGCCCGGCGCCTGCCCGGCTCAGCCACCGCCGGGCTCCAGCACGTAGCCAAGCCCGCGCAAGGTGACGATGGCGGCGCCCGAACCCTCGAGCTTGCGCCGCAGCCGGTGCACGTAGACCTCGATCACGTCGGGCTGGGTCTCGTCGGCCAGCGTGAAGATGCTGGCGTAGATGCGGTCCTTGCTCACCGTCTTGCCCGGCGGRGTCATCAGGATCTCCAGCACCGCGTGCTCGCGCGGCGTCAGCGCCAGCGGCACGCCGCCCACCTGGAAATGCCGCGCCACGGTATCGAAGCCGAGCCCGCCGCACATCACCAGCGGCGCCTCGGTCTGCCGCGCGCGCCGCAGCAGCGCCTTGACGCGCGCCTCGAACTCGGCGAGGTCGAAAGGCTTGGCCATGTAGTCGTCGGCGCCCAGGTCCAGGCCCTTGACACGATCACCCACCTCGCCGCGCGCGGTCAGGATCATGACCGGCACGCGGCAGCCGCGCTTGCGCAGGCGTGCCAGCAGGTCCAGCCCGTCGCGGTCGGGCAGGGTGAGGTCCAGCAGGACCAGTGCGTAGTCGATGCCGCCCGCCCCGGCCGCGCCGGCGTGCGTGCTGAACAGCAGCGATTCGGCGCTGGCCGCGTCGGCGGCGCGCTCCACGGTGAAATGCATGGCGCGCAGCGCCTGCGTCACCCAGGTGGCCAGTTCGTCATGGTCCTCGACCAGTAGCACTCTCACGGAAATCCCTCCTCCTGCCTGATCTTGTTGTCATGCGGACCCGCTGGCCTTCGGGCTCGCGCGCCGCTAACATGCCTGAATTTTGCACCTTCTGCCAGCACCGTCCGGTTCTGGCGGGAGGATTCCGCCCGGCATCCGCCACACGGAGGGCGGCCGCACCCGAGGAGACCCGATGAAGCCCTTCCCGGCAGCCTTGCACCTGGCGCGCGCCGCGCTGGCGCTTGCCGCTTCCTGCGCGTTCGGGGCGAGCGCCGCCGCGCCGGAGTGCATCGTGCCCGCCAAGCCCGGCGGCGGCTTCGACCTGACCTGCAAGCTGGCGCAGCGCGCGCTGCTGGAGGCCGGCATGACCGGGCAGCCGATGCGCCTGGCCTACATGCCGGGCGGCATCGGCGCGGTAGCCTATAACAGCGTGGTGGCCCAGCGCCCCGCCGAGCCGGACACCATCGTCGCCTTTTCTAGCGGCTCGCTGCTGGCGCTGGCCGAAGGCAAGTTCGGCAAGTATGGCGCAGCGGACGTGCGCTGGGTCGGCGCGCTGGCCACCGACTACGGCGTGGTCGCGGTACGCGCCGATTCGCCCTACAAGACCTTGAAGGATCTGGTGGCGGCGCTCAGGTCGGATCCGGACCAGGTCCTGTTCGGCGCCGGCGGCACCATCGGCAACCAGGACTGGATGAAGGCCGCGCTGCTGGCGCGCCAGGCCGGGGTGGGCTACAAGCGCATGCGCTTCGTGGGCTTCGAGGGCGGCGGCGAGGCCTTTACGGCGCTGCGGGYCGGCCAGGTGCAGGCCGTCTCCGGCGATGCATCCGAAGCAACAATGCAGCTGGCCATGTGCGACATCCGCATCCTCGCGGTACTGGCGGAGCGGCGCCTGCCCGGCACGCTGGCCGCCGTGCCCACCGCGCGCGAGCAAGGCTACGACATCGACTGGCCGGTCGTGCGCGGCTTCTACATGGGGCCGAAGGTGGCGCAGGCCGACTACGCACGCTGGGCGGCGCGCTTCGAGCGCCTGCAGGCCAGCCCGGCCTTTGCCCGCCTGCGCGCCGAGCAAGGCCTCTATCCCGCCGACATGGATGCCGCCGCGCTCGATGCCTACGTCAAGCGCACCGTGCAGCGCTACGGCACGCTGGCCAAGGAGTTCGGCCTGGTGCGCTAGCGGCGCGGTACGCTCATGGCGCGGCGCCTGGGGCTTGCGCGGCATGGGCGGCACGGGCGGCATCGCCGGCGGGACGCGGCAGCGGCTGCTTGCTCACGCGTTCCTTGAGCCAGGTGGCGGCCTTGCCGAGCGGCCGCTGCTTGTGCCACACCAGTTCCATCGCCACCGGCCAGTCCTGGTCGTCGAATTCCAGCACCGGGGACACCAGTTGCGCCGCCGCCGGCGAATTGGCCGCCACGTGCCACGGCACGAAGGCCCAGCCAAGGCGCCGCTTGACCAGTTCTACGATCACCCACTGGCTTTCCACCCACCACACCTCGGCCGCCACGCGCAGGCGCTTTTTCTCCTCGCTGTCGCTGCTGCGCACGGCCACCATGAGCTGGCGGTAGCGCTTGAGCTCCTCCCAGCCCACGCGCTGGTCGGCCAGCGGATGATCCGGCGCGCAGATGATCKGCATCGGCACCCAGCCCAGCGCGCGAAAGCCCAGCTCGGGCGGCAGCACTTCCTGGCGCCACATCAGGCCGAGGTCCGCGCTGCCTTCCAGCACCAGGCGGCTGACATCCTCCATCAGCGGGAACAGCAGTTCCAGCTCGACCGCCGGGAAGCGCGTCGAGAACTCTTCGAGCATCACGCCCAGCGTCTCCTCCGGATACAGCTCGTCCACCGCCAGCACCAGACGGCTTTCCACACCCTCGCCCAGGCTCTTGGCCACCCCGCGGAAGTGCTCGCAGCGCTCCAGGATCACGCGCGCCTCGGCCAGCAGGCGCTCGCCGGCGGCGGTCAGCACGGGATAGCGCGCGCTGCGGTCGAACAGCTGGTTGCCGAGGTCGATCTCCAGATTGGAGACGGCCGCGCTGACCACCGACTGCGCCTTGCCGAGCCGGCGCGCGGCGGCCGAGAAAGAGCCGCATTCGGCGGCGGCGGCGAAGGCCTGCAACTGTTCGAGGGAAAGGCTCATGTGATGCTCCCGGCCGCCACCAGACCGGAGGGCGACAATCTATCTGTTAAAGCGATGGATACCAACTTTACCATCATCGTAATCCAGATAGAATGGCCTCCATCGTGTTGTCACACAGGAAGGATCATGCGTACGACAAAGGACCGGATTCGCCACACCATCGGCTTCGAAGTCATCGGCCTGTTTATCTTCGCGCCGCTCGCCAGCCTGGTGTTCGGCTTCGCCCTGCACCAGATGGGCGTCATCGCCGTGGTCGCCTCGGTCATCGCCGCCGGCTGGAACTATCTCTACAACCTGCTGTTCGACAAGGCCATGCTGCGGTTCACCGGACAGCTGCGCAAACCCGTGGCGGTGCGCGTGCTTCACGCGATCCTGTTCGAGGCAGGCCTGCTCGTGGTGTTCCTGCCGCTGGTGTCGTGGTACCTCGACATGAGCCTGTTCGACGCCTTCGTCATGGATATCGCCGTGGCGGCGTTCTATGTGGTCTATGCGTTTATCTACAACTGGGCCTACGACACCGTGTTCCCGGTCGGCAAGACCGCGGCAAGCCAAAAGCCGGCGGTGCTGGCGGAGCCGTGCAGCCGCTAAGGCCAGGCGCGGCACGACAAGAAAAACGGATGCCGGCGGCATCCGTTTTTTATTGTCCGGCACGCAGCCGGTATGCACCCGGCATGCAAGGCCGGGGAGGCTCAGTGGCGCTCCGGCGTCGCCACGTTACCCACCACGCCGCCCAGCGCGGCACCGCCGAGGGTCGCGGCCGGGCCGCCGATCAGCGCCGCGCCGGCTACGCCGCCGACGCCTGCACCGATTGCCGTATTGCGCTGCTTGGGGGTGATGTCGGCACAACCCGCCGCGCTCAGCAGGGTGGCCAGCACAAGTGTCAGGGTCAGGGTACGCATGGTGGGGCTCCTTTCTGGATTTGCGTGGGCGCCGGGCAAGGGAGCCGGGCGCGTCTCATGCACCAAGTATGGCGTCGCGCAAAGCACTTCGGGAGCGGGCCCAGGCCGAACCTCCTGTCGGACGATTCCCACAAGTGACCCGGCCGAGGATGGGGCGGGACGGCGTGCGCCCTGCTCTCACGGGTTATCCCCCATCGCCGCATGCTTGAAGCGCGCCGCCATTTAGTTATACTCCATAACAAATCTGCGGCTTGCCCTCCGCCGTGCACGGACACGCGGCAAGCCACGACAAAAGCGATGGAGACAACACCATGAAGATCGCGATAGCCGGCGGCGGCATCGGCGGCCTGACGCTGGCACTGCTGTGCCACCGCCACGGCATCGAGGCCGAGGTCTGGGAAGCCAGCGAGACCATGCGCCCGCTCGGCGTGGGCATCAACCTGCTGCCGCACGCGGTGCGCGAGCTGGCCGAGCTCGGCCTGCGCGACGCCATCGCGGAGCTCGCCGTACCGACTTCGTCGCTGTCCTACTACAACAAGCTCGGCCAGCGCATCTGGCACGAGCCGCGCGGCCTCGCCGCCGGCTACGAGCTGCCGCAGTTTTCCATCCATCGCGGCGAGTTCCAGATGCTGCTCTACCGTACCGCGATCGAGCGCCTGGGCGCGCATCGCGTGCATGCGGGCCACGCCTTCGAAACGGTGACCAGCACCGGCGCCGCCGCCGGCGAACCGGTCACCTTCACGCTGCGCCGCCGCAGCGACAACGCCGTGATCGCCGCGCAGGCCGATGTGCTGGTGGGCGCCGACGGCATCCATTCCGCGGTACGCCGCCATTTCTACCCGCACGGCGACGCGCCACGCTTCTCGCGCCGCACGCTGTGGCGCGCCGTGAGCGAGGCGCCACCGTATCTCGACGGCAGCGCGATGTTCATGGCCGGCCACCAGGACCAGAAGTTCGTGGCCTACCCGATCTCCGGGCCGCTGCGCCGCGAAGGCCGCTCGCTGGTCAACTGGATCGCCGAGCTGCGCGTGCCCGACCACGTCTCCGATACGCCACCGCGCAGCGACTGGAACAAGCAGGTGGACAAGTCCGTGTTCGCCGCCGCCTTTGCCGGCTGGCGCTGGGACTGGATCGACATTCCCGCGCTGATCGACGGCGCGCAGGCCATCTATGAATTTCCGATGGTGGACAAGGATCCGCTGCCGCGCTGGACCTTCGACCGCGTGACCTTGCTGGGCGATGCCGCGCACCCGATGTATCCGATCGGCTCCAACGGCAGCGCGCAGGCCATCCTCGATGCGCGCTACCTGACCGACTGCCTGCTGGCCAACGGCGCGCCGCACGACAAGTCCGGCGCCGGCTACGCGCTGCGCGAGTACGAGGCCGAACGGCTGCCGCGCACCGCCGCCATCGTGCTGCGCAACCGCCTCAACGGCCCCGAGCAGGTCATGCAGCTGGCCGAGCAGCGCGCGCCGCAAGGCTTCAGCGATATCGAGACGGTGATCCCGCGCGCGGAGCTCGAAGGCATCGCGCAGCGCTACAAGCAGCTGGCCGGCTTCGACCGCCAGTCGCTGCAGCTGCCGCCGCGCTAGCGCGTCCGCTCGCCGCCGGTCCGCCGGCATCGTCGTTCGTCAAATCATGCCCACCCGCGACCGGCCGTGAACAGCCGGCGCCATCGCCAGAGAAAATGAGAGAGGGAGACACCGTGCCGCGCCCCAGCTTTTGCCGCTTCGCCAATGCAACCGCGTTCCGCCGCCATAGCGTGGCGGCTGCAAGCCTTGCCGCCACCCTCGCCACCCTCGCCACGCTTGGCGCGGCGCCCGCGCTGGCCGAGGTGACCGTCGGCGTCAGCATTTCGTCGACCGGGCCGTCGGCGTCGCTTGGCATCCCGCAGAAGAACAGCATGCCCTTGCTGCCGGACGCCATCGGCGGCGAGAAGATCCGCTACGTGGTGCTGGACGACGCCTCCGACCCTACCCAGGCCACCAAGGTGGCGCGCCGCTTCGTCAGCGAGGACAAGGTCGACATCATCCTCGGCTCGTCCGCGGTGGCGCCGTCCATCGCCATCGCCGAGGTCGCCGACGAAAGCCAGACCGTGCAGCTGGCCTTCTCGCCGATCGAACTCAAGCCCGGACACGGCGAATGGACTTATCGCCTGGCGCAGCCCGTCAGGCTGATGGCCGAAGCCGTGGCGGATGCGGCGCATGCCAGGGGCGTCAAGACCGTCGCCTTCATCGGCTTTGCCGACGCCTACGGCGAAACCTGGCTCAAGGAATTCACCACGGCCGCCACCGCGCGCGGCATCCGCCTCGTCGCTACCGAGCGCTATGCCCGCTCGGACACCAGCGTCACGGCGCAGACGCTCAAGCTGATTGCCGCGCGCCCCGATGCCGTGCTGATCGCCGGCGCGGGCACCGGCGCGGCGCTGCCGCATACCGCGCTGCGCGAGCGCGGCTACACCGGGCCGGTCTATCACACGCATGGCGCGGCCACCAAGGACCTGATCCGCATCGGCGGCAAGGCCGTCAACGGCTCCATCCTGCCGGCCGGCCCGGTCATCGTCGCCGAGCAGCTGGCGGACAGCGCGGCGGTCAAGAAGCCGGGCCTCGACTATGTGGGCCGCTACGAAAAGCAGTTCGGGCCGGACAGCCGCACCCAGTTCGGCGCCCATCCCTACGATGCGGGCCTGGTGCTGCAGCGGATCGTGCCGGCGGCGCTCAAGCGGGCCAGGCCGGGCACGCCCGAGTTCCGCCGCGCGCTCAAGACGGCGCTGGAAAGCGAGCGCGATATCGTGGTCTCGCACGGCGTGCTGAACTACACGGCACAGGACCACTTCGGCTTCGACACGCGCGGGCGCGTCATGCTGACCACCGACAACGGCAACTGGAAGCTGCTGAAATGACGGCGCCCGCTGCTGCCGCCGGCGCGCTGGCGCTGCCGGCCCCCACGCTCGAACATGTCGCGGATTTCCGCTTCCGGCTGGCCCCGGCCACCGAGGTCGGCGTCAGCGCGCTCGGCAACCGCCGCGTGATCCCCATCCTCGACGGCGTCGTCACCGGGCCGCGCCTGCAAGGCCGCATCCTGCCCGGCGGCGCGGACTTCCAGCTGGTCCGCCATGATGGCGACAAAGGCGACAAAGGCGACAATGGCGACGCCGTCAGCGTGGCCGATATCGAAGCGCGCTATGTGCTGGAGACCGACGACGGCGCCCGCATCTACATCGTCAATGCCGGCGTGCGCAGCGGCCCCGCCGGGCTGATCGCGCGCCTGGCTGCCGGCGAGCTCATCGATCCTGGCCTGGTCTACTTCCGCACCGCGCCGCGCTTCGAAACGGCGGCGCCGGGCTACGGCTGGCTGATGCAGCACCTGTTCGTCGCCACCGGCGCACGCTACCCCGACCGGGTCGAAATGCGGTATTTTCGCGTGGTATGAGATGCCGGCCGCAATCCTGGACTTCCACACCGACGCAGCCCCATGAACACAGCCAAGGCGCGCCCGCGCCGCAGCCGCGAAGCCCTCGCCCCTGATCCCGCCAGCCCGGGTGGCGGCACCGATGCCGCCGCCGGCTTCGACCCGCACGTGGCCGACATCGACTACGGCGTGCTCGATAGACTGGTGGGCTACGCCATCCGCCGCGCGCAGATCCGCATCTACGAAGACTTCGTGCAGTCGCTGGCGCAGTGGAACATCACGCCGCCGCGCTTTTCCGCGCTGGTGATCATCGCGCGCAACCCCCATCTCAAGCTGACCGAGCTGGCACGCATACTCGGCATCGCGCGCTCCGGCGCGGTACTGCTGGTCGATGCGCTGGAAGACATGAAGCTGGTGGCGCGCCGCCCGGCCCCGCACGACCGCCGCGCCTACAGCCTGGTGCTGACCCCGGGCGGGCGTCGCACGCTGGAAGCCGCCACCGCGGCCGTGTGCGAGCACGATGCGCGCGTGGCGGCGGCCCTGAGCGCGGAGCAGCAAGACACGCTGCGTGCGCTGCTCGGCCAGCTGGCGCCGCCCGGTGGCGCCGCCGCCGCGCAAGCGGGCGGCCTCGCGGAAATCTGAAAACGGCGTCATCCGCGGCGCCATGTCCATGCGTTAACATGGGCACCATGCAGAAACGCCCCTCCCCACTTCTTCGCCGCCTGCTGCCGCTTTGCGCCGCGGCGCTGCTATTCGTCAACGGCCTGCCGGCCGCCACGGCAAAGACCGCCAAGGCCAAGGCCGCCCACGCTGCCGCCGCAACCACCAGGCACGCCGGCAGTGAAGCCGCCGAGCCCGCCGCCGCGCGCTCGGGCCTGCCGGCCGGCGTGATGGCCGCGCTCAAGCGCGCCCATATCCCCGCGGCATCCACCAGCTTCTATGTGATCAAGGTCGGGGCGCAGGCACCGCGCGCGAGCTGGAACGCGCAGGCGCCGATGAACCCCGCGTCGACCATGAAGCTGGTCACCACCTTCGCCGGGCTGCAGTTGCTGGGGCCCGCCTACCGCTGGCAGACTTCGCTCTACGCCGACAGCCAGCCCGGCGCCGACGGCACCGTCAACGGCAACGTCTACCTGCGCGGCCAGGGCGATCCCAAGCTGGTGCCCGAGGAGATGGCCAAGCTGGTCGCCTCGGCGCGCACCGCGGGCGCCACCACCATCAACGGCGACCTGGTGCTGGACCGCAGCTTCTTCGACGCGGCCATCGACAACGGCAACACCATCGACGGCGAAACCCAGCGCGCCTACAACGTCAGCCCCGATGCGCTGCTGTATGCGTTCAAGACGCTGTCCTTCACCCTCACCCCCGATGCCGCCAGCCAGACCGTGGCGGTTTCGGTCACGCCGGCGCTGGCCCAGCTCAAGCTCGACAACCGCCTCGCGCTGTCGCACGGCAAATGCGGCGACTGGCGCGCGCACGCCAACCCGATGGTCACGCCGCAGCCGGACGGTACCGTGCTGGCCTCCTTCGACGGCAGCTATGCAGCCGACTGCGGCGAGCACGTGGTCAATATCGCCACGCTCTCGCACAACGAGTTCGCCTGGGGCGGCTTTGTCGCCGAATGGCAGCTCGCGGGCGGCCGCTTCACCCACCAGCCCGCCCTACGCATGGGCCGCGCGCCGCGCGGGTCCTTCCTGCTGGCGCGCCACTACGGCCAGCCGCTGTCGGAGATCGTGCGCGACATCAACAAGTATTCGAACAACGTGATGGCGCGCCAGCTGTACCTGACCATCGGCGCCGAGATCGACCGCAGCGGTCCCGCCAGCACCGCGCGCTCGGCCAAGGTAGTGCAGCGCTGGCTGGGCCGGCAGGGCCTGGACATGCCAGGCCTGGTGCTGGACAACGGCTCGGGCCTGTCGCGCGAAGAGCGCATCAGCGCCTACGATATGTCGCGGCTGTTGCAGCAGGCGCTGGCCAGCGATGTGGGGCCGGTGCTGATCGATTCACTGCCGATCCTGGGCGTGGACGGCACCCTGCGCAACCGCCTCACCCGCGCGGGCGCTGCCGGCAATGCCTACATGAAGACCGGCACGCTGGCGGACGTGCGTGCGCTGGCGGGGTATGTGGATGCCTTGAATGGCGACCGGTATGTGGTGGTGAGCTATATCAATCATGCGAATGCTTCTGCCGGGCAGCAGGCGCACGATGCGTTGTTGCAGTGGGTCTATCAGGGAGCGCCCTGAGGTTTCGCGCTTCCGGGCTGAAGTCAAAGACAGCTTCAAGGCATCGCTGCCTTTGAAGCTGTCCTGGCTTTCAAGCCAGGCGGTGACGGTGAGGCTTGCGGCGCCGGGCGGAAAGTCAGCTCAAGTGCCCGGGATCAGTTGAACGCCGCGGCGGCCCGCTGCAACCGGTCCCTCACCCCATCCCACTCGTGCCCGGCCGGCAGGGCCTCAACCGCCAGCAGTCCGTACCCCTCCCGATCCAGCCTGCGCAACAGGCGGTACAGCTCGCGCGCAAAGGCCTCGGCATCCGCGGGCGCCGGCACCCAGGTACAGCGCGGATCGGTGGCAGCCTCGCGCCCCACCCAGGCCACTTTCGCACCGGCAGGCAGGTTCGCCAGTTGCGCGGGCAGGTCCSCCATCGACGACAACACCAGCGGCGTATGCGGTGCGTAATGCGCTTTCAGCGTCCCCGAGGCGCGCGGCGCGGCGGCGTCCGGCGGCAAGGGCGTCGCACCCAGGACGCCTGCCATCATCGCCGGCGTGATCGCGCCGGGGCGCAGCAATACCGGTCCGATGCCCTGCTCCAGCCGCGACAGGTCGACGATGGTGGATTCGATGCCGACTTCCACGCCGTCGCCTTCGAGCACGAAGACGCTGTCGCCGAATTCGTCGCGCACGTGCTGGGCCGTGGTCGGGCTGACCTGGCCGAACTTGTTGGCCGACGGTGCGGCGATGCCGCCGCGGCCGCGCTTGAAGCGCGACAGCAGCGCCTGCGCGACCGGATGCGAGGGGCAGCGCAGGCCGATGCTGTCCTGGCCGCCCGCCACCGCCGCGGGGATATGGGCGGCACGCTTGAGGATCAGCGTGAGCGGGCCGGGCCAGAACGCGTCGATCAGGTCCTGCGCGGCCGGCGGCACGTCGTCCACCCAGTAGCTGATGTCGCCGCCGTCCACCACGTGCACGATGATGGGATGGTTGGACGGGCGCCCCTTGGCGGCGAAGATGCGGGCGATGGCCTCGGGGTTCTCCGCGTCGGCGCCGAGGCCGTAGACGGTCTCGGTGGGAAAGGCGACCAGCTGGCCGGCTTCCAGCAGTTGGACCGCCTGGTCAAGTTCGGCGGGGGTAGGCATGCGCGACATCGATGGATCTCTGGGGCGGGGGTGAGGCGCGACGGCGGGCGCGCCGGGGGCCGGTCAGGGCTCGATATGGAGCGCCTTCAAGGCGGTGTCGAAGGCGCGCGCGGCATCGGCAGCCTCGCCGCCCACGCAGTTGACGTGGCCCATCTTGCGCGAGGGGCGGGCGTCGTTCTTGCCGTAGAGGTGGAGCTTGGCGCCTGCCTGGCCCAGCACTTCGTCCCAGGCCGGCGTACGCTCCAGGCCGAACTCGAACCAGGCGTCGCCGAGCAGGTTGAGCATCTTGCCGGCGGAGTGCTGGCGCGTGCTGCCCAGCGGCAGGCGTGCCATGGCGCGCACCTGCTGCTCGAACTGGCTGGTCTCGCACGCATCCATGGTGATGTGGCCGGAGTTGTGCGGGCGCGGCGCCATTTCGTTGGCGACCAGCGAGCCGTCCGTCAGCACGAAGAACTCGATGCACAGCACGCCCACATAGCCCATCTCGGTGGCGATGGTGGCGGCAGCGGCACGCGCGCGATCGGCGATCTCGTCGGAGACGCTGGTCGACGGCATGGTGGTGGCGAACAGGATGCCGTCGCGGTGCACGTTCTCGGCCAGCGGCCAGGTAGCGGTGCTGCCGTCGGCGGCGCGCGCGGCCAGCACGGAGACTTCGTAGGCCAGCGGCAGCATCTTCTCCAGCACGCAGGGCACGTGCTGCATGGCGCGCCACGCGGCACGCACGTCTTCGCGGGTCTTCACGCGGGCCTGGCCCTTGCCGTCGTAGCCCATGCGCGCGGTCTTGAGGATGCCGGGCAGCAGTTCCTCGGGCAGCTGGTCGACGTCGGCATCGTGCTGGATCACCCAGTGCGGCGCGGTGGGCACGCCGGTGCGCTCGGCGCACAACGCGAAGAACTTCTTCTCGCCGATGCGGTTCTGCGCGATCGACACGCAGTAGCCGCGCGGCGCGACGAAGGCACCGAGCTGCTCGAGCCGGTCCAGCGAGAGCGAGGGCACGTTCTCGAACTCGGTGGTCACCGCCGGGCACAGGCGAGCCATCTCGGCCAGCGCCGCCTCGTCGGTATAAGGCGCGCAGATGTGCTTCTCGGCGATGGTGCCGGCCGGGCTGTCCTGGTCCGGGTCGAGCACGCAGACCTTGTAGCCCATGGACTGCGCGGCCTGCGCGAACATGCGGCCGAGCTGGCCGCCGCCGAGCACGCCGAGCCAGGCGCCGGGCAGTACCGGCGCACCGGGATTGTCGAGGCCGAACTCGGCACGCGACTCGGGCGTGTGGGCTTCGACCAGGTAGGGATGGATGTCGGTAGGCATGGCGCTCTTTTGCGGTAAAACGGGGCTGGGCTGGCTCGGGCAGCGTGGACGTGCGGCGCTTACACCGGCAGCGTCATGGCGCGCGCGGCTTCGGTCTGCTTCGCGCGGAACGCTTCGAGCGCGGCGGCCAGCGCGTCGTCGGTGGTGGCCAGCGTGGCGATGGCGTGCAGCGCGGCATTGGCGGCACCGGCCTCGCCGATGGCGAAGGTGGCGACCGGCACGCCCTTGGGCATCTGCACGATCGACAGCAGCGAATCCTCGCCGCGCAGGTACTTGGAGGGCACCGGCACGCCGAACACCGGCACGATGGTCTTGGCGGCGATCATGCCTGGCAGGTGCGCGGCGCCACCGGCGCCGGCGATGATGGCACGCAGGCCGCGCGCGCGCGCGGTGGCGGCGTACTCGAACATCTCGTCGGCCATGCGGTGGGCGGACACCACGCGCGCCTCGAAGGCCACGCCGAAATCCTTSAGCATGGCCACYGCGTTCTGCATCACGTCCCAGTCGGAACTGCTGCCCATCACGACGCCGACCAGCGGCTTGACTGTATTGCTCACGTTCAAATCCTTATGAATCCCCGCCGCCGGCTTGCGCCCCGCGGCGGTGGCCTCCGCTCTCCCGCTACGGGGGCGGGCGGAGCCAACATCTTGCAAGTCCGGCCCACGCAGGCGGGACCCGCGCGGGTCATTACTGCAGTTCCTCGCCGGTTAGGCGCGTCAGCGCCTCGCGGTACTTGGCGGCGGTCTTCTCGATCACGTCGTCGGGCAGCTTGGGCGCCGGGGCGGTCTTGGGCCAGGGCTTGCCGTCGATGCGCACGGACTCGAGCCAGTCGCGCACGAACTGCTTGTCGAACGACGGCGGGTTGGTGCCGACCTGGTACGAATCCGCCGGCCAGAAGCGCGAGGAATCGGCCGTCAGCACTTCGTCCATCAGCGTCAGCGTGCCGTCTTCGTCCAGGCCGAACTCGAACTTGGTGTCGGCGATGATGATGCCGCGCGTGGCAGCGTACTCGGCCGCTTCCTTGTACAGGCGGATGGAGATCTCGCGCATCCGGCGCGCCAGGTCCACGCCGATGCGGGTCTCGACTTCGCCGAAGGAGATGTTCTCGTCGTGCTCGCCCATCTCGGCCTTGGCGGCCGGGGTGAAGATCGGCTCGGGCAGCTTCTGCGCGTTCTGCAGGCCGGCGGGCAGCTTGATGCCGCACACGCTGCCGGTGGCCTGGTAGTCCTTCCAGCCGCTGCCGGCCAGGTAGCCGCGCACCACGGCCTCCACCAGGATCGGCTTGAGACGCTTGACCACCACGGCGCGGCCCTTCACCTGTTCGACTTCGGCCGGGCTCACCACGCTTTCTGCGCTGACGTCGGTCTCGTGGTTCGGCACGATATGGGCCAGCTTCTTGAACCAGAAATTGGCCATCTGGTTGAGCACGCGGCCCTTGCCGGGAATCGGCTCGCCCAGGATGACGTCGAAGGCCGACAGGCGGTCGGAGGTGACGATCAGCAACTTGTCTTCGCCGACGGCGTAGTTGTCGCGGACCTTGCCGTGGCCGAGCAGCGGCAGCGAGGTGATGGAGGACTGGTAAAGGGCGTTGGACATGGTGGTTCCGAAAAAACGCGGAGCTAGGCGCACGGCCTGGAAAAGCGTCGTCCCCGCCGGCCCCCGCTACGGGGGCCTGGGCAGGGACTCAGGGGCATACGGTGGTGSCGCCGGCGGGCCGGCGGCACGGACTGCGATTTACTGCAAGGTCACTGCACGACCTGCGCCAGCGCGCCCGACTTGTACTGCTGGGCGATCGCTTCGAGCGCGACCGGCTTGATCTTCGAAGCCTGGCCTTCGCAGCCGAAGGCGATGTAGCGCGCCTTGCAGACCAGCTTGGCGGCTTCGCGGGCCGGCTTGAGGTATTCGCGCGGGTCGAACTTGCCCGGGTTCTCGGCGAAGAAGCGGCGGATCGCGCCGGTCATGGCCAGGCGGATATCGGTGTCGATATTGATCTTGCGCACGCCGAACTTGATGGCTTCCTGGATTTCCTCGACGGGCACGCCGTAGGTTTCCTTCATGTCGCCGCCGAACTGGCGGATTTCCTCGAGCAGTTCCTGCGGCACCGAGGACGAGCCGTGCATCACCAGGTGGGTGTTGGGGATGCGGGCGTGGATTTCCTTGATGCGGCCGATCGCCAGGATGTCGCCGGTGGGCTTGCGGGTGAACTTGTAGGCGCCGTGCGAGGTGCCGATGGCGATGGCCAGCGCGTCGAGCTGGGTGGCCTTGACGAAGTCGGCGGCCTGCTCGGGGTCGGTCAGCAGCATGGAGTGGTCCAGCTTGCCTTCGGCGCCGATGCCGTCTTCCTCGCCGGCTTCGCCGGTCTCGAGCGAGCCCAGGCAGCCGAGTTCGCCTTCCACGGTGACGCCGATGGCGTGCGAGAGCTGCACCACCTTGCGGGTCACGTCGATGTTGTACTCATAGTCCGACGGGGTCTTGCCGTCTTCGCGCAGCGAGCCGTCCATCATCACCGAGGAGAAGCCCAGGTCGATGGCGGCCTGGCAGATCGCCGGCGACTGGCCGTGGTCCTGGTGCATCACCACCGGGATATGCGGGTAGGCTTCCACTGCGGCTTCGATCAGGTGGCGCAGGAAGTGCTCGCCCGCATACTTGCGCGCGCCCGCCGAGGCCTGCATGATCACCGGCGCGTTGACTTCGTCGGCGGCCTGCATGATGGCCTGAACCTGTTCCAGGTTGTTGACGTTGAAGGCAGGCAGACCGTAGCCGTTTTCGGCGGCGTGGTCGAGCAGCTGGCGCATCGATACGAGTGGCATGTCAAACTCCTAAAGAAAGAATGGGGTGTCTCGGTATTTCTTTATGTCTTTCGAATTGTCGCTGGCACGCGCCTGCAGCTCTGGACGGCAAGGCACACATCCCGGCATCAGGCGCCAACCCTGACGATCTTCAGCGTATTGGTGCCACCGGGCTGCCCCATCGGCTCGCCGATGGTGAGCACGATGAAGTCACCGCGCTGCACCACGCCGCGCGCCAGCAGCAGTTCCTCGGCCTGCTCCAGCGCGGTGTCGCGGTCGGTGCTGGCTTCCAGCGGCAGCGCCACGACGTTGCGGTAGAGCTGCATCTTGCGCTGCGACGCCAGGTTGGGCGTCATGGCGTAGATCGGCACGTGAATGCGGTGCCGGCTCATCCAGAGCGCGGTGGCGCCGGAATCGGTCAGCGCGGCGATGGCCTTCACCTGCAAATGATAGGCCGTGAACAACGCGCCCATGGCGATCGACTGGTCGATGCGGGCGAAGGTCTGGTTCAGGAAATCGGTGTCGAGCTGGACCACCTCGGATTTCTCGGCCTCCACGCACACCGCGGCCATGGCTTCGACGGTTTCCACGGGATAGCGACCGGCGGCGGTCTCGGCCGACAGCATCACGGCGTCGGTGCCGTCCAGCACGGCGTTGGCCACGTCGGACACCTCGGCGCGCGTCGGCACCGGGTTGACGATCATGCTCTCCATCATCTGGGTGGCGGTGATGGTCAGCTTGTTGGCTTCGCGCGCCAGCCGGATCATGCGCTTCTGCAGCGCCGGCACGGCGGCATTGCCCACTTCCACGGCCAGGTCGCCGCGCGCCACCATGATGCCGTCGGAGGCCTGCAGGATCTCTTCCAGCACGCCCGGGCGGATCGCCTCTGCGCGCTCGATCTTGGCGATCATGCGGGTCTTGTGCTGGTGCGGCTGGCCGGCCACGGCGGCCAGCTGGCGCGCCATTTCCATGTCGGTGGCGTTCTTCGGGAAGCTCACCGCGACATAGTCCGCGCCCAGCGCCATGGCGGTCTTGATGTCCTCCATGTCCTTGGCGGTCAGCGCCGGCGCCGACAGCCCGCCGCCCTGGCGGTTGATGCCCTTGTTGTTGGACAGCTCGCCGCCGATCTTCACCGTGGTGAAGATCTCGTGGCCGAACACGCGGACCACCACCAGCACGATCAGTCCGTCGTTGAGCAGCAGCAGGTCGCCCGGGCCCACGTCGCGCGGCAGGTCTTCGTAGTCGAGGCCGGCGCGCTCTTGGTTGCCCAGCGAGCAGGTCGCGTCGAGGATGAAGGGGTCGCCGGGCTTGAGCGTGACCTTGCCGTGCTCGAACTTGCCCACGCGGATCTTGGGGCCTTGCAGGTCCGCCATGATGGCCACCTCGCGGCCGCAGGCCTGGGCCGCCTGGCGCACCAGCTGCGCGCGCTCGATATGGTCCTCGGCCTTGCCGTGGGAGAAGTTCAGGCGYACTACATCGACCCCGGCCGAGATCATGCGCGTGAGGACCTCCAGCGTGCTGGAGGCGGGACCGATGGTGGCGACGATCTTTGTCGAGCGGGTCATGAACACGTTTTCCTTGTGGTTGTGCGCCGCCGTCCGGCGAAGCCGGCGCGGCCTGCATCCTGCGAGCCCGGTAGCGCCGGCGCCAGGCCGGTGCCTTGCGCCGCGACGGCCCGCGGCGGACCGCTCATCCCGGACAGCATGCGCCGCCGGCCATGCCGCGCGAAGCCTGCATCTCAGCCCGCTGCGCGCTGTTCCAGCACTTCGAAGGCGGGCAGCTTCTTGCCTTCGAGGAATTCCAGGAAYGCGCCGCCGCCGGTAGAGATATAGCCCACGCGGTCGGCGATGCCGTACTTGGCGATGGCAGCCAGCGTGTCGCCGCCGCCGGCGATGGAAAACGCCTTGGACTCGGCGATGGCTTGCGCCAGCACCTGCGTGCCATTGCTGAACTGGTCGAACTCGAACACGCCGACCGGGCCATTCCACACGATGGTGCCGGCGGCCTTGAGCTGGTCGGCCAGCATCTGCGCGGTCTTGGGGCCGATGTCGAGGATCATGTCGTCGTCGGCCACGTCATTCGCATCCTTGACGGTGGCAGCGGCGGTCGCGCTGAATTCCTTCGCGCAGACCACGTCCACGGGGATGGGCACCGAGGCGCCGCGGGCAGCCATGATGTCGATGATGGCGCGCGCGTCGCCGACCAGGTCGGCCTCGGCCAGCGACTTGCCGATCTTGAGCCCGGCCGCCAGCATGAAGGTATTGGCGATGCCCCCGCCGACGACCAGGTTGTCGACCTTGGCCGCCAGCGTCTTGAGGATGGTCAGCTTGGTGGACACCTTGGAACCGGCGACGATGGCCACCAGCGGACGCGCCGGCTGGCCCAGCGCCTTGCCCAGCGCGTCGATCTCGGCGGCCAGCAGCGGGCCGGCGCAGGCGATGGGCGCGTACTTGGCGATGCCGTGGGTGGTGGCTTCGGCGCGGTGCGCGGTGCCGAAGGCGTCGTTCACATAGACATCGCACAGCTTGGCCATCTTCTGCGCCAGCTCGTCGCTGTTCTTCTTCTCGCCCTTGTTGACGCGGCAGTTTTCCAGCAGCACCACTTCGCCGGGCTTGACCTGGCTCACCTCGCCGGTGCCGTCGACCCAGTTCTGCACCAGCCTGACCGGCTTGCCGAGCAGCTCGGACAAGCGCACGGCCACCGGCGCCAGCGAATCCTCGGGCTTGAACTCGCCCTCGGTCGGGCGGCCCAGGTGCGAGGTCACCATCACGGCGGCGCCCGCCGCGAGGCAGGCCTCGATGGCCGGCACCGAGGCGCGGATGCGGGTGTCTTCGGTGATATTGCCTGCGTCGTCCTGCGGCACGTTCAGGTCGGCGCGGATAAAGACACGCTTGCCGGCAATTTTGCCTTCGGAGATGAGGTCGGAGAGACGCAGCACAGAGGTCATGGCGAAGAGGAAGAGAGCAGAAATCGGGGAAATTCGGCATTTTACCTGATCGCAACAGCCGATTTGCGCGTTTGCCCACCTTGCGCGCCATGCTCCGGGTTAGTCATCCGGCACATTTGGCCCCAAAGCTGCCGCTTCCTTGCAACGCACCCCCGCTAAGTGGGGTGAAACAATCCGCGCCTGTCTCGTACTCTGCGCAAAAGCGTGCAATGGGCAGAGAAGTTATGCTTGCACGAACATAGCCAGAGGCCTGCATTCAGACGGGACCCACGGCACTGTGCCGGGATGCACTTTCGGGAAAGGGCGCCGGCGCCACACGGCATACGCCGTTGTCGCGAAGCGAGGGGTAATCATGAATGAGGACATGCACCGGGCGATCCGTGGCTTGTACGAGGGGATTCTTGACGCGCAGGCCTGGCAGCGCAGCCTGCACACGCTGAGCAGCATGGCCGGCAGCGCGCACGCTTCGATGATCGTGCGCGACACCGATCGTGACCTGATGACGGTCAACGAGATGGTGCGCCCGGTACAGGAACTGTTCGCCGCCTACGAGAACGAGTTCCACGAGATCGATCCAGGCAAGCTGTTCGCGCACAAGCTGTCGCCCGGCCAGTGGTATATCGACGCGCGCGATTTCGGCGAAGGCTCGATGCGGCGCAGCCCGTTCTACCGCGATTTCTTCCACCGGTTCGACCTGTGCTCGTACGCTGCCTGCCTGGTCGAGCGGCAACCGCACTACGAAGTGTATTTCGCCCTGCAGCGCTCGTTCTCGCAAGGTGTGTTCACCGAGGCCGACACGCGCGCGCTTGACTGGGCCCTGCCCCATATACGCAGCGCCATGGCCCTGCGCGACCGCACCATCGGGCTGTCGGTGCAGGCGCAGTTGTCGGCGCAGGTCCTGGAGCAGATGTCGTTCGGCGTGATTGCGTTCTCGCCCGAGCGCCGCGTGCTCCTGAGCAACGGCATCGGCGAGCGCTGGGTGCGGCGCCTGGACCCCGCCGGCAAGACCAGCGATTGGCAGCTCTCGCGTGCGCTGGCCGACATGGTGGCCGCCGCCTGCGAGCCCGGCAGCCTGCTGCCGGCCCAGGCCGCGCAGGCGCGCCACGCCGACGGCAACACGGCGCAGGTGGTCGTGCTGCCGCTGCCGCCTTCGCACTTGTTCGCGCTGCCGTGGCAAAAGCCGGCCGCGCTGGTGGTGATCCACGAAGAGGCACCGTCGGCGCAGCACCTGCCGCTGCTGCTGCGCGACATCTACGCCCTGACGCCGGCCGAGATCCGGCTGGCGAGCCTGCTGGCCACCGGCATGGGACTGCCCGAAGCCAGCGAGCGCCTGCGCGTGCGGCATGAAACCGCCCGCARCCAGCTCAAGGCGATATTCCTGAAGACCGGCACCAGCACGCAGGCGCGGCTGGCTCGGCTGCTGACCCAGCTGGGCGCGGCGCTGGCCCCGGCCAGCGAAGGCGACACCCCGGCCTGACGCGCCGCAGGCAAGGCCTACGCGAACAAGCGCAGCCCGGTGTACACCGCCATGCCCGCCACGATCATGCCGACCATGCGCCGCGTCAGCAGGTAGAACAACAGCGCCACGGCGCCGGCCACCAGCTTGTAGTTGGTCGGCGCCGCCGAGAAGTGCCCTTGCCAGGTCATCAGGTCCGGCAGGATGATCGCGGCCAGCGCGGCCGCCGGCGCATAGCGCAGCGCGCGCTGGATGCGGTCGGGCACGCTCACGTGCTCGCCCGCCATCAGGAACAGGGCGCGCGTGACGATGGTCACCACCGCCATGCCGAACAGTGCGATCCAGATCTCGAGATGGCTCATGCGCGGTCCTCCCGCGATGGCGCCGACGATTGTGCGGACGACTGCGCCGACGATTGCGCCGACGACTGCGCGGACGCGATCGCATGCTCCGCCTTGCGGCGGCGGATACCGCGCAGGGTGGCGCGCGCCGCCAGCTCATCGCTGGCCATGCCCGCGGCGATCGCGCCCACCACCGCCGCCACCAGGCCAAGCCGGTACGGCAGATCGAAGCACAGCAGCGCCAGCGTGGCCGCCACCGCGACCGCCAGCAATGTCGAGCGCGAACGGATGGTGGTCACCATCACCGGAATCAGCGCCATGGTGCCGGCCAGCCCCAGGCCCCAGCTATCCGGAAAGGCGCTCGCCAGCACGATGCCGATGATGGACGACACCTGCCACATGGCGAAATTGGTCAGCGCCATGCCCCAGAAGTAGCCTTCCTTGCCGGGCTCGCGGTCCGGCGTGGCATAGCGCTGCATGAAATAGACGAAGTGCAGGTCGCCGTTGAACGAACCCAGCACGGTGCGGCGCCACAGCGGCAGGTAGCTGAAATGCGGCTGCAGCCCCGCGCTGAAGATCACGAAGCGCAGGTTGACGATGGCCGCGGTGAGCCAGATCGTCCACAGCGGCAAACCCGCCGCAAACAGCGGCAGCACGGCCAGTTGCGCCGAACCCGCGTAGACCAGCAGCGACATGCCGATGGCCTCAGGCACGTTCATGACCGACTTGCTCATGGCCACGCCGGTCACCAGCCCCCAGGAAAACACCGCCGGCAGCGACGGCGCGAAATAGCGCGCACCTTCGATAAAACCCGAGCGTTCGGCCGGATCAAAACGCTGCCAGGCGCGCTGCAGGGCCTGGGGGGACTGGAAAGTCATGACTCAAGGGATCGGGATGGGGCGGCACCGGGGAAAAACGAAGCCAGCACAGATGCTGGCACTCCCGGCGCGCGGGCAAGCGGCCATTATAGGCCCTGCCCGCGCCATCGTAAGCATCCGCTTAACTCGAATTTTGCGTGCCGGGAACCAGATCTCCCGGTCTTGGCTGGTCTCGTCTTCAAAGCGCGAGAGCGCTCGCCAACGCCAACGCCAGCACAACCTCAAGCAATCAACGGATCAGCGGATCAGCGGATCAATCAGTCAATCGAAGCCCCCACGCTCTTCACTACCCCCGCCCACTTCTGCCGGTCCGCCTTCACCGTGTTGCGGAACTGGTCGACCGTCTCGACGCGCGGCGAATTCCCCGCTTCGATCAGCTTCTGCCGGATGGCGGGCGTTTCCAGCGCCACCTTGACCGCGTCGTTGAGCTTCTTGCTGATATTCGGATCCAGCCCCTTGGGCCCGAAGAAGCCGAACCAGATCGTGCTGTTGAAGCCCGGCAGGCCGCTCTCGCCGATGGTCGGCACTTCGGGGATCACCGCCACGCGGCTCTTGGTGGTCACACCCAGCAAGCGCACCTTGCCGGCACGGTACTGCGGCAGCACGCTCTGCACCTGGTTGAAGATGCAGCAGACTTCGCCCTTGAGCACGGCCTGCAGCGCGTCGGGGCCGCCCTTGTATGGCACGTGGACCATGTCCAGGCCGGCGCGCGCGTTGAATTCGGCGAAGGCCAGGTGGGTGCCGGTGCCATTGCCGGTGGAGGCGTAGTTGTACTTGCCCGGGCTGGCCTTGACCTTCTCGATGAACTCCTTGACCGACTTCACGTCGAGCACGGCGGGATTCACGGTCAGCACGTTGGACACTTCGACCAGCGGCGCCACCGGCGTGAAATCGGCTTCGGCGTCGAACGGCAGGCTCTTGTACAAGGCCGGGTTGATGCCGTGCGTGGCAGCGGTGCCGAGCAGCAGGGTGTAGCCGTCGGGCTTGGCGTGGGCCACCACTTCGGAGGCCACGTTGCCGCCGGCGCCGGGCCGGTAGTCGTAGATGATGGTGGTCTTGAGCGACTTCTGCAGCGATTCCTGCAGCGTCCGGCCCACCATGTCCACGCCCGAGCCCGCGGTGAAGCCCATCAGGATGGTGATGGGCTGGGCCGGCCATGCCGGGTCCTGGGCGCGGGCCGGCGCCGAGAGCGCGCAGATCGCCGCCAGCGCGCCAAGGCCGGCGGCCAGGCGCGAAGGGCGGGTACGGAAGGAAATGCGGCGGGAAGCAATGCGGAACATGGGGGGCACCGTCGGAAGTGGAAATGAATGTGRAGCTACGGCAAATGGGGCGTGCCGGCCGGGGTCTGCCGCCCCGGGCCAAGCCAGCAAGATACCAATGATCCGCCGCATCACCAACGATCCAGTTCGCTTGACGGTATGCCATGTTGGTATAAGCAGACATGGCGCGCCGCCCGCGGGCAGCTAGCTGCGCAGCAGCCCCACCAGCTCGTCGATGTCGGGCAGCGGCGCCGCGGTCCCGGCCAGGCCTGCCCCGCCGTCTTCCCCCGCCTCCAGGATGCCGTCGGCCAGCGCGCGCTTGCCGTGATGCAGCGCGAGGATGCGCTCCTCGATGGTGCCGGCGCTGATCAGGCGGTACACCGTGACCGGGCGCTGCTGGCCGATGCGGTGGGCGCGGCCCATGGCCTGGTCTTCGGCGGCCGGGTTCCACCACGGGTCGGCGATGATCACGTAGTCGGCCGCGGTCAGGTTGAGGCCGAAGCCGCCGGCTTTCAGGCTGATCAGGAAGACATCGCCCTCGCCGGCCTGGAAGGCGGCCACGCGCCGGGTGCGCTCCGCCGCGGGGGTCGCGCCGTCGAGGTATTGCCAGGCCAGCCCGGCCTGGTCCAGGCCGCGGCGCAGCACCTGCAGGAAATCGACGAACTGGCTGAACACCAGCGTCTTGTGGCCGTTGGCGGCCAGCTCGCCGGCCAGCTGCACGAAGGCGCGCAGCTTGGCGCCCTCCTGCCCGGGATCCAGCTCGGGCGTGACCAGGCGCGCGTCGCAGGCCGCGCGGCGCAGCCGCATGAGCTGCGCCAGCACGTGGATGCGAGCCTCGGGGGCGGGCTGGCCTTGCCTGGTCCGGCGTGCCGGCGCGGCCACGGCGGCCTCGGCTGCGGCCAGCGCCTGGCGGCGCAGCGCTTCGTAGTGCGCGGCTTCCACCGCGTCGGGCTCGACGCGCAGGACCAGCTCGGTGCGCGGCGGCAGTTCGTCGAGCACCTGGGCCTTGGTCCGGCGCAGCACGAAGGGCGCGATCATGCGGCGCAGGCGCTGGGCGGCTTCGCGCACGCCGTTGCGCTCGATGGGCACGGCGAAGTGTTCGTTGAAGCGGACCAGCGAGCCGAGCAGCCCCGGGTTGCAGAACCGCATGATCGACCACAGCTCGGCCAGCCGGTTCTCGACCGGCGTGCCGGACAGCGCCATGCGGAACCCGGCCTTGAGCTCGAAGATCGCCTGCGAGCGCTTGGTGGCGGCGTTCTTGAAGGACTGCGCCTCGTCGGCGACGATCGTGTGCCACTCGCGCTCGCAGAACGCTTCGCGCGCCTGCAGCAGCAGGGTGTAGGACACGATCACCACATCGAAGGCGCCCGCCTGCCCGAGCAGCGCCGCGCGCTCGCCTTCGGCATAGATATGCACGCGCAGCGTCGGCGCGAAGCGGCGCGCCTCCTCGGCCCAGTTGCCGCACACGGAGGTCGGGGCGATCACCAGCGCCGCGCCGCCGGGCGCGCGCGCCAGCATCACCGCCAGCGCCTGCAGGGTCTTGCCCAGGCCCATGTCGTCGGCCAGGCAGGCGCCGAAGCCAGCCTCGGCCAGCGACATGGCCCAGCGATAGCCGTCTTCCTGGTAGGGCCGCAGCTCGGCCGCCAGGTTGGCGGGCAGCGCGGCCCGGCTGGCGCGCGCGCCGCGCAGGCGCCGCACGCGCTCGCGGAAATGGCTGTCGGGGTCGACCCCGGCGCCGGCCAGCACATCATCCAGCCAGGGCGCGGCCATGAGCGGCACGCGGATGCCGTCGGGCGCGCCGTGCGCCACGCTGGCGAGGTCGCGCAGCCGGGCGTGCAGGCTGCGCGTGAGCGCCACGTAGACCCCCTGCCCCATCGGCATGAAGCGCCCGGCGTGGCTGCCGGCCCAGGCCAGCAGTTCGCCCAGCTGCGCCACCAGCCCCTCGGCCACCTTGAGCTCGCCGACCAGCTTGAACCATTCGCTTTCGGTTTCGATATGCACCGCCAGCCGGGCGATGTCCGCGCTGGCCACCTTCAGCTCCTTGCCCCGGGGCCACTCCAGGGCCAGCACGCCGGCCAGGCCGGGCAGCGCCTCCACCACGGACAACGCCTCCTCGGGATCGGCCAGGGCCCAGTCGTACTCGCCGCTCTCCGGCGCGCGCGGCACCAGGAACGGCAGCGCATCGAACACCTCGGCCACGTTGGCAAGCTCCGCGGCCAGGTCGCGCTGGGTGGCGAGCGTCTCGCCCTGGACCGCGGCCATGAGACGTTCGCGTCCGCTGCCCGGCGCCAGCCGCGGGCCGAGCGGCCCGAGCGGCGTCACCGCCAGGCGCAGCGCCAGGCCTTCGCCCAGCGGCGCCAGTTCGGCGCGCAGGCGGCTCTCGGTCTCGAGCTCGCGCGTGCCGCCGCCATGGTCGGAATGCACCTGGAAATGGCCCGACAGCGCGCGCAGCGTGGCATCGAGCTGGCCTTGCGCCTCGGCCGGCACTGCCAGTCCGCCGGCGATCAGCTGCGCCGCGCCTTGCTGCGCCGGCGTCAGGCGGATCACGCGCAGGCGCTGCGAGCCTTCGCGCAGCACGGTGACCTGGCGCAGCGCTTGGGCATCGGCGCGGCTGCCGGCGGGCAGGAAGCTGTCCATGGCCGGCGCCTCGCGCAACGGCGGAGAGATGCGCAGCACGTAGCGCGCGCCTTCGCGCACCACCTCCAGCGTGGGGGCGCCTTCCACCACTTCCAGCGTCTGCTCGGGGGCCTGCGCCAGCACCACGCCCGGATGGCCGACCAGGGCCAGCATGGCGGCGGCGCGGTCGAGCACATGGCGGCGGCGGTAGGACTGGTCGCGCCGGATCGCGCGCGCCACGCGGGCGTCCCACGGTTCGAGCCGGTCGTCTTCCGCCAGCTTGGCCAGCGGCAGCGGGCGCGGCTTGTTCCAGCCGCGCGGCCCGCGCAGCTGCTCGAGCGGCTCGATCGCGCCGACGGCGCCGTCGGCGTCCAGCGTGACCGCCCACAGCAGCCGGCTGGCGCTGGCGCCGTCGGGCGCGCGCGTGTCGCCGGCCAGCGCCTGCAGCGCGTCGAGCGCCAGCCGCCAGCTTTCGCGTCGCTGGCCGGCGAAGAAGTGCTCAGGCACGGGTTCGCCGGCCGCCAGTGCCACCGCGCCCTCCAGTTGCCCATCCAGCCAATGCAGGCCACAGGCCTGCAGGCGGCCCCGCAGGCCTGCGATGGCCTCGGCGCGGGCGGCTTCGGGCTGGCGGCGCCCGCTGGCCGGCACCCCATCGCCCAGCCAGGCGCGCAGCAGCACGCGCCAGAACTGCGCCAGTGGCGGGACGTCCGGATGCAGGACGAAGGCGGCTTCGTCCAGCCGCGCGTCGCCGCGCTGCGCGTCCAGGGCGTGCACCCACAAGCCCCAGCGCCCTGCCGCCGTGGGCGCGCGCGCGCCCGATTCCGCCTGGCAGAACTTGCGGGCCCGCTCGAGATGCGCGGGCGAGCGCTGCGCCAGCAGGGACAGCGGGTAGAACGGTGCCAGCGTGGCATCCATCAGGCCCGTGCGTTCCCCGGATCCGGCCCGCAGCTGCTTGAGCGCAGCCTCGAAACCGGCCTGGGCAGCGGGCCAGTCGCCTTCCTGCACGCGGGCAAGCGCGCGCCGTGCCGTCTCGTCCCCGCCCGCGTTGCCGGCCTGCAGCAGCGCCAGCGCCCCCGTGACATCGCCCGCGTAGAGTTGCCCCATGGCCAGCGCGCCGCGGACAGGGGCCGGCACCGCCGGCGCATCCGCGCGTGCGCGGGACAGCGCGTAGTCCAGGCAGGGCCGCATCCGTGGGTCCCAGTCGTGGTGGAGGGACGCCAGCGCATGCAACACGATGCGCCAGCGGTAGTCCGGCGCCACGCGGTCGAGCAACTGCGCGTCGCCGGCGTCCAGCATGGCGTCCACCAGCGCTTCGGCCTGGCCGGCGCTGTCGCCGAACCGCGCCAGCAACGGCTCGATCACGGACTGCGCCGCGCCGGAAAAGAGGGCCTCGCGCAGCTGGCCGGCAAGCGGGCTGGTGCGTAGGTCGGCAAAGCGGGACGTAGGCGGCAGGGGCACGGGCGGGGCGGCGGCGGACACAATGTGACGATTTTAAGCCCCGCCGGCCCCGTGCCCGCGTTGGCACGTGGGGTCCCGGGGTTTACAATGTCGCTTTTGCATGGCTGACGGCGCACACGGAGCAAACCATGTCGATGGCGGATCGCGACGGAAAAATCTGGATGGACGGCAAGTTGATCGAATGGCGTGACGCCAAGATCCACGTGCTCACCCATACCCTGCACTACGGCATGGGCGTGTTCGAGGGCGTGCGCGCCTACAAGACGCCGGCCGGCACCGCGATCTTCCGTCTCAAGGAACATACCCGCCGCCTGTTCAACTCGGCCAAGATCTTCCAGATGGCGATGCCTTTCGACGCGGCCACGCTGGAAGCGGCGCAGCTCGAAGTGGTCAAGGCCAACCAGCTCGAGTCCTGCTATATCCGCCCGCTGGTGTGGATCGGCTCGGAAAAGCTGGGCGTCTCGGCCAGGGGCAACACCATCCACGTGGCGATCGCCGCGTGGCCGTGGGGCGCATACCTGGGCGAAGAAGGCCTGGAGCGCGGCATCCGCGTCAAGACGTCTTCGTTCACCCGCCACCACGTCAATGTGTCGATGGTGAGGGCCAAGGCCAGCGGCTACTACATCAACTCGATCCTGGCCAACCAGGAAGCCACCAGCCTCGGCTATGACGAAGCGCTGCTGCTAGACACCGAAGGCTACGTCAGCGAAGGCTCCGGCGAGAACGTGTTCGTGGTGCGCGACGGCGTGATCTACACCCCCGACCTGGCTTCCTGCCTGGACGGCATCACGCGCGACGCCATCCTCACCATCGCCGGCGACCTGGGCATCCCGGTGCGCGAAAAGCGCATCACGCGCGACGAGGTCTACTGCGCCGACGAAGCGTTCTTCACCGGCACCGCCGCCGAGGTCACGCCGATCCGCGAGCTGGACGACCGCCTCATCGGCGAAGGCCGCCGCGGCCCGGTGACCAAGCGCGTGCAGGACGCGTTCTTCGCCGCCGTGGGCGGCACCAGCGAGCAGTACAAGCACTGGCTGACGCTGGTCTGAACGTGACCACGCCGAGGCGCAACACTGAGTCGAATCACCCAGTCACCGAATTACCGAAGCTGACCTGTTCACCGGGCTCCCGTCCGGTCCACGCAACGGACCGGACGGGGAAACGGATTCCAGTTCCACACAAGACCAAAACCATCCCCGCAACACCATGACGCAAACCGCCTCCGTAATCGAAATCGGCGCAGAAGACCTTCCGCTGCACTGCCCCACCGGCAACACGCCCGCGTGGAACTACCATCCGCGCGTCTTCCTCGACGTGACGGACACCGGCGAAGTGAAGTGCCCGTATTGCGGCACCGTCTACAAGCTCAAGGCAGGCACCGTCATCAAGGGTCACCACTGACACGCGCCACGCCTGACCGCGCCGACTCGACGCTCCGGCCCGCCAGCAGGCGCGCCGGAGCGTCGGCGTGCGCGGCGCGCGTGGAACGCAAGGCCCGCACCGTCCGCACCACCCGTATCACGCCCCTTTATCCGGCAGCGCTCCATCCATGAAAAAAGCCCTCGTCATCGCCCCCAACTGGATCGGCGACGCCCTGATGGCGCAGCCGCTCTTCTCGCTCATGAAAGCGCGCCATCCGCGCCTGCTCATCGACGCCCTCGCCCCCAAGTGGGTGGCGCCGGTGCTGGCGCGCATGCCCGAGATCAACCAGGTTTTCCCCAGCGAACTGGCGCACGGCAAGCTGCAGCTGTCGGCGCGGCTGATGTTCGCGCAGCAGCTCAAGAACGAAGGCTATGACGCAGCCTACGTGCTGCCCAACTCGCTCAAGTCGGCATTGATCCCCTGGCTGGCCGGCATCCCGCTGCGCATCGGCTACCGCGGCGAAGCGCGCTTCGGCATGCTCAATATCCGCCACGCCAACCCGCCGCGCGACCAGCGCCCGCCAATGGTCGAGCACTATGCGCGGCTGGCGCTCAAGCCCGGCGCGCGCCTGCCCGAGCACCTGCCCGAGCCGCGCCTGCGCACCGATCCCGCGCGCATGGCCAAGACCGCCGAGCGTTTCGGCATCCCGCCGCAGACGCGCCTGATCGCCTTCTGCCCGGGCGCGGAGTTCGGCCCGGCCAAGCGCTGGCCGGCGGCGCATTTCGCGGAGCTGGCGCAGATGCTCAAGCGCTCGTTCCCGTACGCGCAGATGATCACGCTGGGCTCGCCCAAGGACGCGGAGATCGCCGCCGAGATCGTCAAGGGCGCGCCCTTCGTGCGCAACCTGTGCGGCCAGACCTCGCTGGACGATGCCGTGGACCTGCTCGCGCTTTCCGAAGGCGCGGTGTGCAACGATTCCGGCCTGATGCACGTCACCGCGGCGCTGAACCGGCCCCAGGTGGCGGTGTTCGGCTCCAGTGACCCGCGCCATACCCCCCCGCTGTCGCAGGCTGCTAGTATCATGTGGCTGCAGCTCGAATGCAGTCCGTGCTTCAAACGCGAGTGCCCCCTGGGTCACCTGCGCTGCCTGAAAGATATCGAACCCGAAATGGTGTTCGTGGAGCTGCGCAAGCTCCTGCACCGCGCCTGACGCACCAAGCGCCGGCCCGCAGTTCGTGTCAATCCGGCCAACGAATCCTGAGTCCAGTCACCATGCCTCGTTTTGCCCGCCTGTTCGATTCCGCCGAAGACATTGTCGAAGCCTTTCGCGAAGCCATGAAACTGCGCGATGCGGATGGCTCGCTGCGCCTGTGGCTGGATGAGGACTCGGTCACCTGCGTGATGCCGGACGGCCAGCRCCTGATCGGCCACGAGCAGTTGCGCCAGGCCTTCGCCCAGCTGCTCGAGCTGCAGCCGGTGCTGATCGACGTGATCGAGACCAGCAGCCATGCCTCGCTCGGCGTGGCCATCTTCGACGTGACCGAGGCGCTGCGCTTCGGCGACGACCGCGTCGAGGCGGACCTCTACGTGCACACCACCTACGTGCTGATGCAGAACCACGAGGGCTGGCGCCTCGCGCATATCCACTGCAGCCCGGCCAACGCCGCCCAGGTCGCCGCCGTCAGCACGGCGCCGGGCCAGGCTCTGCATTAGTGGATTGCCGGACTGGCGCACGAGATACCCAACGCAGCATGACCGCATTCGGCAGCGGTCGCCGCATGCCCTGGTGGCTGTCCGGCGGCCACACCCAGACCATCATCCCCGCGCGCTTTACCCGGCGCCCGCGCACGGCCTTCAGGCGCGAACGCTGGACGGCGCCCRACAGCGACTTCATCGACCTCGACTGGACCACCCACGCGGTCACGCCGGATACGCCGCTGCTGGTCATGTTCCACGGCCTGGAAGGCAACTCGGAGAGCCACTACGCGCAGACCATGATGCATGCGCTGGCCGCGCGCGGCTGGCAGGGCGTGGTCCCGCATTTCCGCGGCTGCTCTGGCGAGCTGAACCTGGCGCCGCGCTTCTACCACTCCGGTGACGCGCAGGAGATCCGCTGGATCCTGGAGCGGCTGCACCGGGAGTACTGCGCGCACGGGCGCAAGCTGCTGGTAGTGGGCATCTCGCTGGGCGGCAACGCGCTGCTGCGCTACCTGGGCGAGGAAGGGGGCGGTGCGCGCTTCGTCAGCGCGGCGGCATCGGTCTCGGCGCCGCTGGACCTGGCCGGCGGCGGCGCGGCGCTCTCGCAGGGGTTCAACATGCTCTATACGCGCATGTTCCTGCAGACGCTCAAGCGCAAGTCGCAGGAGAAGCTGCGCCAGTATCCCGGCCTGTTCGACCGCACCGCCATGCTTGCCAGCCGCGACCTGTACGCCTTCGACAATATCGTGACGGCCCCGCTGCATGGCTTTCGCGATACCGACGATTACTGGAAGCGCGCTTCCAGCAAGCCAGTGCTCGGCGCCATCGCCGTGCCGACCCTGGTGCTCAATGCGCGCAACGATCCCTTCCTGCCGGCGCGCCACCTGCCCGGCCCCGCCCAGGTCAGCCCGCAAGTCCGGCTGGAGCAGCCGGAACACGGCGGTCACGTCGGTTTCATGACGCCGCGCGAAGATCTGCTGCGGGCGTTGCCCGTGCTGCCGTATGCCGGCCATATCGAGTGGCTGCCGGCGCGCATCCTGCAGTATTTCGACTCGGTCGCATAGGCTATCGGCGCTAGCGGCGCTAGCGGCGGCGCCGGGCGCGGCGAGATTCACCGGCGGGAAGGCCTGCTCCAGGGCTTCCCGCACAGGAGACAGCAACAATGGACGAGACAGTCAAGCAAGCCATGGCCCGCTGGCCCAACGTACCTAACTGCTACGGCTGGCTGGCGCTGGACCGGCGCGGGCAATGGCGCATGCGCAATGAGTATGCCCAGCAGAACGGCCTGTCGGGCGACCCGATCCGGCACCCGGCGCTGGTGGCCTTTATCGAGCGCAACTACCAGCACGACGAGCGCGGCGCCTGGCATTTCCAGAACGGACCGCAGCGCGTATTCGTTGCGCTGGCCTACGCGCCATGGATCGTGCGGCTGCACGAAGGACGGCTGCACACCACCACGGGGCGCGCCTTCACCCTGCGCGGCTGCCATGCGGACGAACACGGCAACGTGGTCCTGGCAGGCGAGATCGACGGGCAAGCAGGTGGCGGCGTCACCGCCGCGTTGTTGCACGACCATGATCTCGACGCGTTTAGCAGCGCCTGCACCTGGCATGGCGAGGCGTGCGGCGGCAATCTCGGCGTGTCCCATTTCCACGGCACCGATGTGCCGATCGAGCCGATCATCGAGGACGAAGTGCCGTCGCGCTACGGTTTCGTGCGGCAGCCCGCGCCGCCCGCAGGCGAAAACGCAGCCTGAGCCAGGGGCGCGGGCCGCTAGTTCGGCATGCCCTTGTTGTCCTGCTTTTCCTCGCGATACTGGCGTTCGAGCTGGTGCAGGCGCGCATCGACCTCCGACAGCGTGTAGAAATCCCCGTCGCCGGCCTTGCGCGCGATCTGCAATTGTTCGATGGCGGCCTGGTAGGCGCCGTCGACCGCGTACTTCTCGGCCAGCGCCTGGTGCTGCTGCACGCGCCGGCCCTGGGCCGCATAGGCCCGCGCCAGCATGTCCCACCATTCCGAGCGCGAGAGATCCTCGCGCGTGCGTTCGCGCAGGAAGGCCACCGCCTGGTCCAGGCGCCCCGCGCCCAGCAGGGTCGCCGCGTAGCTCACCGCCACCGCGTGCGATAGCGGGAAGGCCTTCATCGACGCCACCGCCTGGTTCAGCGCTTCCTGGGGCCGGCCCTGGCCGCGCGCCAGTTCGATCGCCATCACGTCGAGCATGGGGCTGCCCGAGGTCGCGCCGGGGATATTGCCGTAGAGCCGGCGCGCTTCGGCCAGCGACTGCTCGGCCGCGGCAAGGCGGCCCAGGCGCTGCTCGGCGAAGGCGATGCCGTAGTACAGCGCCGGCGTGCGCGCCGGCGAGGCCCCGGCCAGCTGCGCTTGCAGCGCGGTGCGGGCGTTCTGCACGTCGCTCGGCGTGGTTTCCTGGATGATGCGGGCGCGCATGCGCGCGAATTCGTATTCTGGCGTGCTGGCGACGCGGCGCACCGCCACATGGCTGACGCGGTCCTGCATGTCGGCGATACGCTCCGAGGTCAGCGGGTGGGTACGCACATAGGCAGGCACCGAGCTTTCCGAGATGCCCATCACCCGCTGCAGGCGCTTGAAGAAGTCCGGCATGCCCTGCGGATCGAAGCCGGCYGCGGTCATGATCTGGAAGCCGACGCGGTCGGCCTCGCGCTCGGCGCCGCGCGAGAACGACAGCTGGTTGGCCACCGCCGCGGCCTGCCCGCCCACTGCCAGCGCCGACGCCGCGTCGCCGCTCTTGGTGGCGGCCAGGCCCGCCAGCACCATCGATGCCAGCGCGATCCACATCGACTGGTCCTGCGAGGTGATGCCGCGCGCGATATGGCGCTGCATCACGTGGCCGATTTCGTGGCCGAGCACCGAGGCCAGTTCCGACTCCGTGTCCGACTGCACCAGCAGGCCGGAATGCACGCCGATATACCCGCCCGGCAGCGCGAAGGCGTTGATGCTGCGGTCACGCACCGCGAACAGCTCGAAGCCGGTGGCAAAGGTGCCCGACCCCGTCGAGCCCGAGATGTTCTGCCGGCGCGCCGCCTGCACCAGCCGGTAGCCGAGCGCGTTCAGGTAGTCGGCCAGCAGCGGGTCCACCACATAGTCCGGATCGCGCCGGATGTCGCGCATGATGCGCTCGCCCAGGCGCCGTTCCATGTCGGGCGTGAGCGAGGCGGTGGAGGGATCGCCAAGATCCGGCAACTGCACGCCACTGGTTTCCACCACCGTGTTATTGGTACGCAACCCGAACTCGGATTTCTGGCCCGCCTTCACGCTGCGGTTCAGGTTGTCGTAGACCTGGTCGCTGCCGTCTGCGCCGCCCGCGGCATCCGCGGCGGTGCGCGCGGGATCGTTCAGCAACTGGCGCTGCTGCGGCCAGGCGGGCAGTGCCATGGTCAGCGCCAGCAGCGCCGCAAGCGAGCGGCGCACGAGCATCGGAGGGACCAGGAAAGCGGCGGGTCCGCCATGCCGCATGCGAGCCTCGGGCGAGTCCGGGCTTGCCTGTCGGGCGGGCGAGGAGAGCGCTCCGCGGAGCGTTGAATTCTTGCGCATCTTGCTATGATAGCGGCCTCTGGAAGCCATTCCCATCGGGCATCCCCGGGCTTGGCCCGGGCCCTGCCAGACGTTGAGCCCGCGGGCGCGGCGAAGCATCCGTGCCGTGCCGTTTTTTCCGCAACTCCCCTCGATTCCCGTCCACGCCATGAGCCAGCTCACCCATTTCGATTCCGCCGGACAAGCCCATATGGTCGACGTCGGCACCAAGGCGCACAGCCACCGCGTGGCCATCGCCACTGGCGCCATCACCATGCTGCCGGCAACCTTCGCGTTGGTGCGCGACGGCACCGCCAAGAAGGGCGACGTGCTGGGCATTGCGCGCGTGGCCGCCATCATGGCCACCAAGCGCACCTCCGACCTGATCCCCCTGTGCCATCCGCTGGCGCTCACCAAGGTTGCGGTGGACTTTGCGCTGGACCAGGCCGCCGCCACCGTGCGCTGCACCGTGCGCGCCGAGACCCACGGCCAGACCGGCGTGGAAATGGAAGCGCTGACCGGCGTCCAGGTCGCGCTGCTGACCATCTACGACATGTGCAAGGCAGTGGACCGGGGGATGGTGATGGGGGATGTGAAGTTGCTGGAGAAGCATGGGGGGAAGTCGGGGGACTGGGTGGCAACCCCGTGATCTAAAAATGGTCTTCGGCCTTGGGGGAATCCGAAGTGTTTGCGTTTCTGCCTGCGTATCGAACGGCGACTCCCCGCATTGGCTCCTCGCGTTGACTCCTCACTTAGGCGAACCGTCGAATCGCGAAAGCAGAAGTCACAAGGCAAGCCGCCGTCTAGACTTGATCCAGCTGACGAGTCCACCACCGCGCCCAAAGGAGACCGGCTATGTTGACGCAGAAGACAAAAGACATCGTGAAGGCAACTGCGCCGGTGCTGGCCGAACATGGCTCCGCCATCGTAAAGCGCTTCTATGAACGCATGCTCGGCGCGCATCCCGAGCTGAAGAATGTGTTCAACATGGCGCATCAGGAGCAGGGGCAGCAGCAGGAAGCACTCGCGCGCGCGGTCTACGCGTATGCCGAGAATATCGAGGATCCGAGCAGCCTGGCGGCAGTGCTGAAAAACATTGCCAACAAGCATGCGAGCCTGGGCGTCAGGCCTGAGCAGTATCCGATTGTCGGGGAGCATCTGCTGGCGGCCATCAAGGAGGTACTAGGCGGCGCCGCGACGGAAGAGATTATCTCCGCATGGGCACAGGCTTACGGGAACCTTGCAGACGTGCTGATGGGCATGGAAAGCGAGCTGTACGAGCGGTCCGCGGAGGAACCCGGGGGCTGGACCGGCGGGCGTACCTTTGTCGTTCGCGAGAAGCGGCCCGAAAGCAGCGTGATCACGTCGTTCATCCTCGAGCCCAAGGATGGCGGCCCCGTGTTGAACTTCGAACCCGGTCAATACATCAGCATCGCAGTCGACGTGCCTGCGCTCGGTGTGCGGCAGATTCGCCAGTACAGTCTGTCGGATATGCCAAACGGGCGCAGCTAYCGAATCTCGGTGAAGCGTGAAGGCGGCGGTACGAACCCTCCGGGGCATGTGTCGTGCCTCTTGCATGATCATGTCAAGGTTGGAGACGAGGTTCAGCTGGCAGCGCCGTATGGCACCTTCCATATCGATGTCGATGCCAGGACCCCGATCGTCCTGATCAGCGGTGGCGTGGGGCTGACGCCCATGATCAGCATGCTCAAAAGGGCAATACAAGACCCGCAGCGGCAAGTGGTATTCGTGCATGGCGCGCGCAACAGCGGGGTACACGCCATGCGTGACCGGCTGCGTGAAACCGCCAAGACGTATGCCAATCTCGATGTGATCGTGTTCTACGACGACCCGCTGCCGCAGGATGTTGCTGGCCGGGACTACGATTACGCAGGGCTTGTCGATGTCAAGGCGATCAAGGATGCGATCCTGCTGCCCGATGCCGACTATTACATCTGCGGGCCGATCCCCTTTATGCGCATGCAGCATGACGCGCTGAAAGAGCTGGGAATCCAGGAGCCGCATATTCACTACGAAGTGTTTGGGCCAGACCTGTTCGCCGAATAGGAGGCAATAGGAGGAAGTAGCAGGAAGCCGGCCGGAACCATTTGCGCGGTGCCGTCCGGCAGCGCCGTGGCCTGTCGGACATTCCCGCGGCAATGCGTGAAGTTCCATCAGCATGGTGGCAACTCGGCGGACCGGGCGCGGCAGGAACCCAAGCCCACCCGGCGGGCGCCACGGGAGCGCGCCGCCCGCCGGGGTATCGAGGCCGTCCCTCGCCAGCGTCCGCGATTCGTGTCGCGACCGACATGATCTGGCGCCCATGCGTATTCCGCTGTAACAAGCGTAACGCGGCATTTCGCCAGCCGTGGGGCGCGCGCCGCCTGGGGCAAATTGGTATTCAATGCAGTTTAGGGGGCGCCAATGCGCCGCCGGCGGGGTGTCGTCCCGCGATCATCCATGGGTGAGCAACATGAACGGGCGTAGGTTTGGCCAGCTTCTGCTGGTGGTGGCAGCGCTGGCGGTCAGCGGGACCGCCCTGGCGGGAGGGGGTGGCGGCCATGGCGGCGGCGGGCACGGCGGCGGTGGATGGCACGGCGGCGGTGGATGGCATGGCGGCGGATGGCATGGCGGATGGCACGGCAGCGTGGGCGTCGTGATCGGTCCCGGTTTCGGCTATGGCTATGGTTATGGCTGGGGCTACCCCTATCCGTACTACGCGCCCGGCTACTACTATCCGCCCGTAGTCGCGGCACCGTCGGGGCCGCCGCAATATATCGAGCAGGGCCAGGATGGCCCGGTCGACATGGGCGGCCCGGCAGCCGCGGCGCCCGCTCCCGCGCAGGCGTTCTGGTATCACTGCGGCCGGCCGGATGGCTATTACCCGTATATCAAGGCCTGCCCGGGCGGGTGGGAGAAGGTACCGGCCCAGCCACCGGCCTGAGCGCGCGCAGAGAACGCGTACCCGTGCGCTCGCGGCATCGCCTTGCGGCCGCGTGCGACGGTTTTCTTGACTGACGATTTGCTGACCGAGGTACCGAGGTGCAGAGATGAAAACGTTGATCCGTCCAGCTTTGGCCAAACGCCCCGTCTTGCTGGCCCTGCCTTTGGCCGCCCTGGTGCTGGCCGGCTGCGCCGTGATGCCCAGTGGCCCCAGCGTGATGGTGCTGCCGGGCACGGGCAAGAACTTCGACCAGTTCCGCGCCGACGACTATGGTTGCCGCCAGTTCGCCTTCGGGCAGGTCGGCGGCGTGACCGCCAACCAGGCCGCCACCACCAGCGCGGTCGGCAGCGCCGCGGTGGGCACGGCGCTGGGCGCGGCGGCGGGCGCGGCCTTCAACGGCGGAGCGGGCGCGGCGGTAGGTGCGGGCGTGGGCCTGCTGACCGGCGCCGCGGTTGGTGCGGGCAACGCGCAATATGCCGGCTATGGCAGCCAGCGCCAGTACGACGCGGCCTATGTGCAATGCATGTACGCCAGCGGCCACCGCGTGCCGGTCTATGGCCAGATGGTGTCGTCGGCCCCGCGGCCGGCAGCGCCGACCTACTACTATCCGCCTCCGCCCCCGGGCTACGTTCCGCAGTAGCGACCGGCCAGCCAGTCCCGCATCCCGTGCCCGCGCAGGCCTGATGCCGCGCGGCGCGGGATGTGTCTATTCGGGGTCGTCCTCCGCATCGTCCTGGGCATCGTGCGCCTGCCCATGCCCGGGCATCGCCTGGCTGCGCGACTGCACCCAGTCGCAGAACGCCTGCGGCCGCGCGGCCGCGTCCACCTCGGAACAGGCGTGGGCCAGTTCGGCAAACTGGTGCGCTTCGTCACCGGCATAGTAGAAACGCAGGCGCTCCAGCCAGGCGCGGCCCTGCGCGGGATCGCCGGTCAGCGCCAGCAGCCAGGCGGTGCGCGCGATCATCGTCGGCGTGGGCAGCAGGTGTACGGCGGCGATATGCGGCCCGAGCAGCCGCGCCGCGTTCGCCGGCGTGATGACCGCATCCTCGGCGGCGTCGGAAGCGGCGGCCTGGCGGAACCAGCGCTGCGGCATCGGCAGCGCGGCGCGGCGCTCGGCGCGGGCATATTCGCGCGCCTCGGCGCGGCGGAAGTCCTGCCACATGGTCGTGAGGACAACGGCCGCCACGCCCGCATACACGAGCCCGGCCAGCACGGCGGCCGCGCGCGGCAAACGCATGCGGCCGAAGCCGGACGGCTCCAGCCAGGCCAGCATGAAACAGAACGGCAGCAGGAAGTACAGGTAATGCAGCGGATACTCCAGCATGGAATGCGCGCACAGCATCGCCAGCCAGGTCAGCACCAGGACCGTCTGCGCCCGCTCCTTCRCGTCGCCGCGCCAAAGGCGACGGTACGCAACGCGCCATAGCCAGGCCAGCAGCGACAACATCACGCCGGCCGTCCCGACCAGGCCGGTCTTGGCCAGCAGGTCCAGCAAGGCGTTGTGGGCATGGAGGGACATCTCCACCTTCACGCCCACCTGCTCCATCTGGGCAAACTGCGCCCAGCCGAACTCACCCCAGCTCACGCCCAGCCACGGATGCGAGCGGAACATGGCCCACGCGTGGGTCCACATCGCGCCCCGCCACGACAACTGGTCCGCGCCCTGCAGTTGCGCCACCGTATCGAACAGCCGCCAGCCCATTGCCTGTCCCGCACTCTTGATCGCGGGCTGGAGGATCAGCAGCGTCACCACCATCGCCACGGCGGCAAACACGAGTCCCGCGGGACGGCGCATCGGATTGTTGCCGCCCGGACGCGCACGCCGCATCATGCCGCCGCCTGCGCCCTGCCCGCGCGCCATCCACGCCATCACCAGCGCGTAAGCCGCGGCCAGCCCCACGTGCAGCACCCCGGTGCGCGAACCGGACAGCACGATGYCACTCACCAGCAGCACCGCCGCGGCCAGCCAGGCCGGCGCCCGCAAGCGGCCGCGCGCCGCCAGCCACACCGCCGCCGCCAGCGCCAGGCCCTCGACCGTGGCCTGGTGATTGGGCTGGTTCAGATTGCCCCACAGGCGGCGGTTGTCGTCATAGAAGTAGGTGGATACCAGCCCCACTGTGTCGGGCTCCAGCCCGAACACCTGGACCCACTGCGCCACGGCGCCCAGCAGTCCCGCCACCAGCCACGCGATGGCCAGCGTATCGACCATTGCCTGCCGCTCGGCCGATGATGCGGTCCGCCCCTGTCGCCACGCCGCCCACATCACAGCCGCTGCAAGCGCGAGCACCAGTTCCGTCACCAGGCGGCTGCCGGACACATCTTCCATGCCGGCGAGCCCCTGCACGATGCCGGTAGCGATCAGCCAGAGGGGGAAGAGGAGGATCCAGGGAAGCTGGGCTGGCCCCGCCTGGTAACCATAGCCGTAACCGGCGGCTTGCCGGGGCGTTACGGCGCCCAGAATGATGACGGCGACGGCGAACAGCAGCGCGGAAGTCCATTCGCCGTAGAAGGTGGCGAGCGGAAGCGTATGCCGGGAAACCAGCAGCGGCACGACGAGCGTGGCGGCGAGGAAGCTGAGGGGAATGGCTGACCGGGAGGACAGCATGCGGGATGCCTTGTGATGCCGGTTGGCAAAAGGCGGATGATAGCTTGGGGGGCGGGAAAAGAAAAAGCGCCCGGAGGCGCTTTTTCTTGAGGATGTAGGGCGGGGATGCAAATCAGGGGAATGATCCGTTTTGCTCAACTGCCCGCGGCCACCACCTCGGCATGCACTTTTGGCTCTCCATAGAGGCTGAGCAACTGCGACTTGAATCCACTCAGCAGGGATTTTTGGTTATCGCACATGGCGATCAGCCACGCATAGTGCGCATCGAATTCCGTGCCCGAAAGATTCCTGAGGCGCTTGACCTGTAGAAGCGCCTCCTCCGGCCGACGGTCCAGCGCGAGAAGGACTGTGTAGCGGCGGATGTACTTGGGTGAAGCAGCCACGTCCAAGGCGCTCTCGTGAAGGGCGATCTTTTCCCGGAGCATATCTGTGGTCAGAGGAATTCCGCCAACGAGCCCGCGCTGTCCCCAGTCGCCGAAGATCAGTGACGGATTCAGCGTGTAGTTCCTGGCAGCCTGGCCCTCGTAAACAGCCCTCGCATTCTGATAGTCGAAACCACCCGCGACAAGCCCGAACAGCACGCCGCCGAGCGAAAACAGACTCAGGACTGACAGAAGCCTGCCGGAGGCGCTTTGCCAAACCGAGGTTTCCGCCATGCCAAGCAGCAGGCAAACCGGCAACAGGAAAAAGGCATAGGTTTGCGGGAATTCCAGCATGGCATGCACCGCGACCACCGTAACCATGGTGAGGCAATAGATACGTTGCGAAGCCTCGCGGCCTGCGCGCACGGCTTGCGCGCAACGCCAGGCCCACAGGACGCATGGCACCAGCACGGCAAGCGCCCCCGCAATGCCTGTCTTGGCAAGCAGATCCAGCACGATATTGTGCGCATTATCGGCAACGACGACAGGTCCGAGACGATCAGCAATGAGATATTGCGCCCGCATATACTCGCCCCAGCCAACCCCAAGCAGCGGATGCTCGCGCGCAATTTCCAGCGCATAGCGCCATAGCGCGAGACGCGGCGACACGTGCAACTCTCTCGCCAGGCGTTCGGTAGTCGAGGCCAGATGAAGTTCAAGGGATTGATTGAGCAAAGACACGAGCGCCATCGCCGCAATCAGTACCAGAAGCGGCAAGGCCCCCAGGACCGCCGCACGCACCCAGTCGGCTCTCCCCGGCCTGCCTCTCGTGGCCGAAAGCGCCGTTGCGGCGGCGCCTGCGCCAACCACGACGGCCTGCAGTATCGGGGTGCGCGATACGGTCAGCGCGATGCCAATGCTCAGCACGACAAGCGAGGCCCCTAAGGTGGCCCTGCCGATCAGGCGCCCGCACCACAGGTAAAGCGCGCTGGCCACGGCCAGCGCAGCGAGGGTGGCARGATGGTTTGCCTGCAGGAGGTTGGCGAAAGGCCTGCGCCCCTCTTCAAAGGGCAATGCGACAACCCACGGCGCGAGGTACCGCTCCAGGCCAAAAGCCTGCATCCAAGCCATGCCGCTGGAGATGATGCCACCAATCACGCACCCAACTGCACAGACATGCAGGATCAGTTCCGCTCGCCGCCGGTCCAGGGACAGCCAGCATCCGGCCTGGATCGTCAGTGCGGCAGCGATGCAAAAGAAGATCGCCAGATAAGAGGCCACGGGCCGCTCGAGCCGAATCGCCGCCAGTTGGACAATCAACACGGCGGCAAAGGCAATTGGTGCCACGGCGACAGCGGCCACCCTGGAAGCCCCTCCACGACCTGCCTCCATAGAGAATGCAAGCAGACAAATGGTCATTGCCGCAGCAATGGCCAGCGACTCGGCATAGAAGGATGGAATCGGAAGGGGATGTGGCGCTATCAGGTATGGGACCGTCCACAGGGCGAACGTCATCACCAGCGTAATCGAGAGGCGCAGCGGCCCAGATCTGGCTTTCACGGCATTGGTTCCGATGTCAGGAAAACAGCTCTCACGCGCGCCACAGGCTGCACCGGAGAAGACTGA
>NZ_JBFTND010000018.1:0-50065 GCF_056397305.1 Cupriavidus sp. 05N40 | reverse complement strand
TCTCGGCGGCGCGCGGGGCCAGTTCGGCCTGCGCCCAGTTGCGCACGCTCGCGCGCAGCATGTCGATGTCTTCGCCGAGGCGGAAATTCAGGCCGGGCAACTCAGTCATGGCGGTCTCCTTGTCGTTATCCGTGCGATCCGTTGTGTCTTGATCTCATACGTGGCCGAGCGTGCGAACGACGCACAGCGTCATCAGCATGGTGGCCACCTGCTTGCGCACGCCGCCCTTCTCGCAGAAGACTTCGCCCTGCGCCACGATCAGGGTGCGGCCCGGCTTGAGCACGCGGCCCACGGCGATCAGGCGCTCGCCCTGCGCGGGCGACAGCAGGTTGATCTTGTACTCGGCGGTGAGGCCGGCCTCGCCGTCGGCCACCATCGACAAGGCCGCGTAGCCGCAGGCACTGTCGGCCAGCGCGCCCACCGCACCGCCATGGAAAAAGCCATGCTGCTGGGTCACGCCCTCGGACCACGGCATGGCGATCTCCACCTCGCCGCGCTCGACCCGCGTCAGCGCCGCGCCGAACGCGGTCATCAGGCCCTGGCGCGAGAAGCTGGTGGCGATGGCGTCCATGCGGGCGGCGCCGAGCGTTGTTTCCGAAGCGTGATCGATGGTGGGGTCGGAGGCTGCGGGCATGGATTCTCCTCTGTTTTGCCGGGGCATTGCCGGTGCCGGGCGGGTTGCGAAGCTATTTTATTTACGTTTACGTAAACGTCAACTAAATCCGGCGGCAGCGCCGCGAAAACAGCGCATCAGGCACTTTTCACACCGATTGCTGCGTCGTCCGCACCGGACTGGGCGGCGAGCAAGGCGCGGCATTGCTGCTCGTGCTGGTCGATCTCGGCCAGCTGGGCCTGCAGGTCTTCGAGCTGGCGCTCCAGCGTGCCGCGGTGCAGGGCCAGGGAATGCAGGAAGCGCTCGAGCTGCGGCGCGGTGTCGCGCGGCGATTCGTACAGATCGAGGATCTCCCGGATCTCGTTGAGCGTCAGGCCGAGGCGCTTGCCGCGCAGCGTGAGCTTGAGGCGGGTGCGCTCGCGGCCGTTGTAGACACGCTTGCGCCCGCCCGGCCCTTCGCGCTCGGGCGAGAGCAGCCCCTGGTCCTCGTAGAAGCGGATGGCGCGGGGCGTCACATCGAACTCGCGGGCAAGATCGGTGATGGTGTAGGTCGGCGTGGCTGGCGAAGCTGGCATGGGGGCCCGGTAAAAAGTGAACGATCGTTCGGTGCAGAATGAAGTTTTCGCTTAAGATGGCAGAAGCCCGTTTTGGTTGACGTTAACGTTAGCGTCAATCAAATCGGCTGGCAACCATGCCGTGCGGCCGACCTCCGCGGCTGCCGGCACGACGACAAGAAAGCCCGCCTGCGCGCCGCGCCGCGCGCACAGGGCTTCGGACCAGAGAGACTCCCATGAACGCACTCGAACACCAGCTCCAATACCCGTTTGGCGAAGCCATGCCCACTGCCGGCTCCCGCATGGAAGTCGCGCCCGGCGTGTTCTGGCTGCGCATGCCGCTGCCTTTTGCCCTGGACCATATCAACCTGTGGCTSSTGCGCGACCGGCTCGACGGCCGCGAGGGCTGGACGGTGATCGACTGCGGCATCACCAACGACACCATCAAGGCGCACTGGGAAACCATATTCGCCAACGAACTCGAGGGCCTGCCCGTGCTGCGCGTGCTGGCGACGCACTGCCACCCGGACCACATCGGCCTGGCCCACTGGCTGTGCAAGCGCTGGGACGTGCGGCTGTGGATGAGCCTGGGCGACTACATGAACGCGCGCGTGATGGGCAGCGGCACCGGCGCCGGCTCCAACGCCGGCGGCGACTTCGCCGCCAGCCATTTCGCCCGCCACGGCCTGACCGACCCCGACAGCCTGGAGAAGCTGCGCGCGCGCAAGAGCTACTACCCGTCGCTGGTGCCGGACCTGCCCACCCAGTACCGCCGCCTGATGGAAGGCGACACCGTGCAT
The DNA here is from genome assembly GCF_056397305.1 of Cupriavidus sp. 05N40. Lineage (NCBI taxonomy): Bacteria > Pseudomonadati > Pseudomonadota > Betaproteobacteria > Burkholderiales > Burkholderiaceae > Cupriavidus > Cupriavidus sp. 05N40. The sequence continues at coordinate 48,098 of NZ_JBFTND010000018.1, read as the reverse complement.
ATCGGCACCGACGCGGCGCGCTCCGGCTGGCGCGTGATCACCGGCTTCGGGCACGCGCCCGAACACGTGGCGCTCTACAACGCCGCCAGCAACGTGCTGATTTCCGGCGACATCGTGCTGCCGCGCATTTCCACCAATGTCAGCGTGTTCGACATGGAACCGGAAGCCAACCCGCTCAAGCTGTATCTGGATTCGCTCGGCAAGTACGAGCCGCTGCCCGAAGACGTGCTGATCCTGCCTTCGCACGGCAAGCCGTTCCGCAACCTGCACACCCGTATCCGGCAACTGCGCGAGCACCACGTGGACCGCCTGGCCGAAACGCGCGCGGCGTGCGCGCAGAAGGCATGCAACGCGCATGACATCGTCGGCGTGATCTTCAACCGGCAGTTCGATATCCACCAGATGACCTTCGCCATGGGCGAGGCGCTGGCGCACCTGCACCTGCTGTGGCATGCCGGGGAGGTGCGCAGGGAAACCGGCGACGACGGCGTGGTGCGCTTCAGGGCCTGACGCCATGCCGCCGGGCCCGGCCGGGCGGGCGCGCTAGCGCTGCCCGGCCAGCTCCGTCAGATAGCGCACGCCGTCCACGGCCCGGCTGCCGTACCAGGACACCAYCTCGCCATCCACCAGCAGGACCTCCTTGCCGAGCTGGCGCTCCAGCGCATCGACATGCGCCTCGGTGAAGCGATAGGGCTCGGTGGACAACAGCACCAGGTCGGTCTCGCGCACCAGCGCGTCGCTCCAGCGGAAGCTCGGATAGCGCGTCCCGGGCGCATTGGGCCGGCTGCAGTCGCCATCCACGCAGGCTTCCGGCAGCGTGTCGGCCGCAGGCCAGGTCTGCCAGTTGACCAGCGCCAGCATCCTGCTGATATAGGTATCGCGCGACACCGTCATCCAGGGGTCCTGCCAGATCGCGTAGAGCACCCGGCGCGCGGGCCATTGCCTGGCCTGCACCTGCGCCAGCACCGACCGCAGCGCGCCGCACAGTGCTTCGGCTTCGGCGGCGCGGCCGAAGATGCCGCCCAGCAGCCGGTACAGCGCGAGGTTGTCCTCGGGCGCGCACGGGTGGGTGACGATCACGCCGGGCACGAAGGCGCGGATCTCGTCGACCGTCTCGCGGCGGTTCTCGTCGATATTGACGATGACGTGGGTGGGCGCCAGCGCACGCAGGCGCTCGAGCCTGACGTCCTTGGTGCCGCCCACCTTGGCGACGGCGCGCACGGCCGGCTCCGGGTGGATGCAGAAGCCGGTGCGCGCCACCATCTGCGGCCCGAGCCCGAGCGCGAACAGCAGTTCGGTCACCGACGGCACCAGCGAGGCGATGCGGGCCTCGCCGCCGGCCGCGCCGTGCCATGCGCCGGCGGCGTCCTGCCAGGCGATGGCTGGGGTCACGGCTGGCGGCCCTGCCCGCGCGGCTTGCGCGGCGCGCGGGCGAACAGCGCGTCGTACAGCCAGCGCGGCATCAGGTGCAGGATGGAGGCGACCACGCCCATCTGCCACGGCACCACGGCGAAGCGCCGGCCCGCGGCGATGGCGCGCACGGCCTTGCGGGCGAAATCGTCGGCATCCATCAGGAAAGGCATGCGATAGGGATTGTGCTCGGTCATCGGCGTGCGGATGTAGCCGGGCGCAATGGTGACCACGCGGATACGCTCGCGGCGCTGTTCCAGGCGCAGGCTCTCCAGCAGCTTGATGACGGCGGACTTGGACGCGCTGTAGGCGCCGCCCCCGGGCAGGCCGCGCACGCCAGCCACGCTGGCGATGCCGACCAGCGTGCCGCGCCAGCCGCCGGCGCCGGGCTCGCGCGCGCGCATGGGCTGCATGAAGGGCTGGAAGGTGGTGAGCACGCCGAACCAGTTGGTGTCCATCACCATGCGGAAGGCTTCGAGATCCTCGCGCTCGCTGGCAACGGTACCCACCGATACGCCGGCGTTGGCGATCACCACGTCAGGGCAGCCGAAATGATCGAGGAAATCCTGCGCGGCCGCCCGCATGGAGGCGGCGTCGCGCACATCCGCGGCATAGACGCGCACCGCATTGGGATTGGGCAGGCTGGCGGCCAGCTCGCGCAGCGCGTCTTCGCGCCGGCCAACCAGCCCGAGGATGGCGCCTTGCGCGGCGTACTCGCGCGCCAGGGCCTGGCCGAGTCCGCTCGACGCGCCGGTGAGGAAGACTTTCAATGCTCGCATCGGGATGGGGAGGGGTCCAGGGAAAACCGCAACATCGTCATGCCGGCAGACCCGCCCCGACGCAGTCCGGACGCCGTTGCGCCAAGCCGGCGCCGGYGCTGCCGGTCGAACGCGCGGCGCGCCGGCCGCCTGGCCCGCGCGCGCCGCAACGGGTATTACAGTTTCTTGTCGCGCACCTGGCCGACCAGGAAGTCCATGGTCTGGATGGCGGCGGCCTTGGTGCCGGCGACGGACGGCGAGGTCACGTACTTGCCCTGCACGACCACGGTCGGCACGCCGTCGATCTTGTAGGCGTCGGCGATCTTGTTGGCGCGCTGCGTGTTGGTGGTCACCGAGAACGAGTTGTAGGCATCGAGGAAGGCCTTGCGGTCGATGCCGTTCTTGGCCATGAAGTCAGCGATCTCGTTCGGGTCGAGCATGCGCTTGCGGTCCACGTGGATGGCGCTGAAGACCTTGCCGTGCATGGCGTCGAGCTTGCCCATGGCTTCCAGCGCGTAGAAGATCTTGGTGTGCGGCAGCAGGTCGTCGCGGAAGGCGACCGGCACGCGCTTGAACACCACGTCCTTGCCCTGCTTGCTCACCCATGCCTCGAGCTCGGGTTCGAAGTCGAAGCAGTGCGGGCAGCCGTACCAGAAGAATTCGGTGACTTCGATCTTGCCCTGAGTGACGGGCTGCGGTGCCTTCAGGACCTGGTATTCCTTGCCCGCGGTGGGTGCGGCCGCCTGCGCGGGCGCGTTCATCAGGAAACCGGTCACGGCGACCAGCGTGGCGAACAAGGTGGCGAGTTTCTTCATATGACGCGACTTTCGAGGATGGGCGATGAGCGTATGACAGCGGCGGGGCGTTCCGGTTCAGCGGACGCCCCGGGTTGTATTACTGCTTGGTAAAGCGGATGACCGACGCTTCGAAACCCGACGATTGCAGGCGGTCGCGCGAACGGTTCATGTCTTCGATCTTGTTGAACGGCCCCAGGCGCACGCGATACAGCTTCACGCCGTTGACATCGCGCTCGGTGACCTTGGCTTCGAAGCCCTGCATGGCCAGGTTGGCCTTCTGGCGGTCGGCGTCRTCCTGCGAGCGGAAGGCACCCACCTGCAGCAGGTAGCCCACCTTGTTGGCATCGGCCTGCGCGATCTCGGCGATGGGATCGGCGACCGGCTTCTCGGCGGGTTTTTCCGCCGGTTTGTCGACGGGCTTCTGCGCAACCTTGTCGGCCGGCTTCTCGGCGGGCCTTTCAGCCGGCTTGTCGGCGGGCCGCTCGGCGGGCTTGTCGGCCGGACGGGTCGCGACCACGGGCGGCTGCGGGCGCTCGGCCGGCCTGGCCGTGGGCGCCGGCCCGGCGGGCTGCTCGGGTTCGGCGGCGGGGCCGACCGGCTTGGCCGGCGTCTTGCTCCACAGCGGCTTGTTGGGATCGCTCGGCGCGTCCTGCGCCGGCGTGGGCAGGCTGCTGACGACATTGCCGGGGTCGGCCGGCTTCTGTCCGTTCTTCTGCTGGAATGGCGCGGGGGAGCGGGTGATGTACAAGGCGACCACCACCGCGATCGCCAGGCCGATGATCAGGCCCAGCACCAGTCCCAGGAACGTACCTCCGCGCTGCGGCGCGCGGCTGGCATTGCGCGGGGCGCGCTTGCGTTGCTGTTGCATGAATTCCTCTAGCGTGATGGCGCGATTATAGAGCCTGCGCCGGTCCGCGCATCACTGTCTGTGGTCAGGGCGACACGCGTGGCCACGCCGGGCGGTGCCCGGCGCGGCCGCGGTCCGCGTGCGCTTACATGCGCTGCGGCGCGGAGACGCCGATCACCGCCAGACCGTTGCGCAGCACCTGGCGCGTGGCGGCCAGCAGCGCCAGGCGCGCCAGCTTGACCGGTTCGTCATCCACCAGCACGCGGTCAGCGTTATAGAAGGCATGGAAATCCCCGGCCAGGTCGCGCAGGTAGAAGGCGACCGCATGCGGCGCCAGCTCGGTTGCCGCCGCGGCCAGCATGTCAGGGAAGTCGGCCAGGCGCTGCCCCAGGGCGAGCGCCTGCGGGCTTGCGCCGGCGCCCGTCACCGGCGCCAGGTCGGTGCCGGCCAGCGTGGCGAGCTTCGCTTCCCAGTCCGCGCCGCCCCACGATTCGAAGATCGAGCAGATGCGGGCGTGCGCGTACTGCACGTAGTACACCGGGTTCTCGTCGTTTTGCTTGAGCGCGAGGTCGACATCGAACACGAACTCCGTATCCGCCTTGCGCGACAGCAGGAAAAAGCGCACCGCGTCGCGCCCGCGCGTGAAGTGCGACGGCCAGTCGGCCACGCCCGCGTCCAGGCAGCCGCGGATGGTCTCGCCGCCCTCGGCGCCGTTGCTCCACTCGATCAGGTCGCGCACGGTCACGTAGGAGCCGGCGCGCTTGGAGATCTTGACCTCCTCGCCGTTCTTCATCACGGTGACCATCTTGTGCAGCACATAGTCGGGGTAGCCCGCCGGAATGCCGATCTCCAGCCCCTGCAGGCCGGCGCGCACGCGCGCGATGGTGCCGTGGTGGTCGCTGCCCTGCACGTTGATGACCTTGGCGAAGCCGCGATCCCACTTGGTGGTGTGGTACGCCACGTCCGGCACGAAGTAGGTGTAGGTGCCGTCGCCCTTGCGCATGACGCGGTCCTTGTCGTCGCCGTCGTCGGTGGTGCGCAGCCACAGCGCGCCTTCGTTCTCGTAGGTCTTGCCCTTGGCGATCAGCGACTGCACGGCGGCTTCGACCTTGCCGTCGGTGTACAGCGACGATTCCAGGTAGTAGCGGTCGAACTTGACGCCGAAGGCGCGCAGGTCGATGTCCTGCTCGTTGCGCAGGTAGGCCACGGCGAACTTGCGGATCGAGTCGATATCCTCGGCGTTGCCCGATGCCGTCACCTCGTCGCCATCGGACGCGCGCACGCGCTTGCCGGCCAGGAAGTCGGCGGCGATGTCGGCGATGTAGTCGCCGTTGTAGGCCGCTTCGGGCCAGCCGGCGTCGCCCGGCTTGACGCCGCGCGCGCGCGCCTGCACCGAGACCGCCAGGGTCTGGATCTGCACGCCGGCGTCGTTGTAGTAGAACTCGCGGTGCACGTCGAAGCCCTGCCAGTCCAGCAGGTTGGCCAGGGCGTCGCCCAGCGCCGCCTGCCGGCCGTGGCCCACGTGCAGCGGGCCGGTCGGGTTGGCCGAGACGAACTCCACCAGCACCTTGCCGTGCACGCCCTGCTCCTGGGCGCCGTAGCGGTTGCCCTGCTCCAGCACGGCGCGCAGCACGTCGGCCTTGGCCGCCGGTGTCAGGCGCAGGTTGATGAAGCCGGGGCCGGCGATCTCCATGCCGGCCACCAGGTCCGCGGTGCGCGCATCGGCCTTGACGGCATCGACGATCTGCTGGGCCAGCTCGCGCGGGTTGCGCTTGAGCGCGCGGGCAACCTGCATGGCCAGGTTGCAGGCAAGGTCGCCGTGGGCGGCGGACTTGGGGCGCTCGAAGGTCACGGCGGGCAGCGTGGCGTCGGCCGGAGCGAGGGCGCGCACGGCGTCAAGGAACGCAGCGGCGAGATTGGAGGTCTGAACAGGCAGCATGAATGTCGTGGCCCTGGGGCGGTTGTCCGGCGCCGGCGCGGCATGTGGATGCGGCGTCGCGTGGCAGGCAATGAATTGCAGAACGCGGAATTTTATCAGGTGCTATGCTGACATCATGCAGCGAGCCCGAAACCGGCCGTTGCGCGCCCCCGCCCGAATCCCGGACATGCCGCGCGATCTTGTCACTTCGCTGTAGTCAAGGAAAGGAAATATCATGCTGATCACCTTCAAATCCCATGCGGCGCAAGACCTGATCATGATGAGGGATCTGGCTGTCACGCTCCTCGGGATTATCGGCAAGCACCTGGGAGAGCGCGGGGTGATCACCGCCGAAGAAATGCCGCGCGCCATCCACAAGCTCGAAGCCGCCGTGACGGACGCCAAGCGGGTGCACCCGGCCGAATCGTCGGTAACGCCGGGCAAGCAGGACGAAGAGGAGGACGAGCCGCTGCACCTGGGCCAGCGCGCCTATCCTTTCCTCGATATGCTGCGCGCCTCCCAGCGCGAGAACACCGATGTACTCTGGGGCGTCTAGCGCGCCCCGCCCGCCGCGCAAAGCCCGCTGACGCGGGCTTTGTCGCATCTGGCCGCAGCCGACGCGGCCTGCCGCGGCCCAGGCCGGGACGCCGGAGCCCCGCGGGGATGCCCCGCACGTCGGCGGGCCAAAAAAAGAGCCCGGCGAGGATGCCGGGCCTGCCGGATCAGGGAGGGGATCCGCAAGGGGGAGAAATCAGCTTCGGTGCGGACAAGGAAGGCGCCGCCGCCACACGACGTGCTGCATGCGGCACTTTCATCCCGGCGCCGGGTTCAGCCCTTTTCCAGCATGTCCGACAGTTCGTCGGCATGCTCTTCCTCGACGGCGAGGATGTCTTCCAGCATCCGGCGCGTGGTCGGGTCGCGCTCGCCGATGTACTGCACCATTTCCAGGTAGCTCTCGATCGCGATCCGCTCGGCGACGAGGTTCTCCTTGATCATGTCTGTCAGCGACTTGCCTTCGACGTACTCGGAATGGCTGCGCGCCGACAGCGTGTCCGGCGCGAAATCGGGCGCGCCGCCAAGCTGCACGATGCGCGCGGCGATGCGATCCGCGTGGGCCTGCTCTTCATCGGAATGCACCTTGAATTCCGCGGCGACCGGCTCGGCGTGGATGCCCTTGGCCATGAAGTAGTGGCGGCGGTAGCGCAGCACGCAGACCAGCTCGGTGGCCAGCGCTTCGTTGAGCAGCTTGAGCACGGTGGCGCGGTCGGCGTCGTAGTTCTGCGTCACGGCGCCATCCTCGATGTGCTTGCGCGCGCGGTCGCGCAACGTCTTCACATCCGTCAGGAAGCCGCCGCTGGCGCCTTGCTCGTTGCGGGCCGGTGCCGCGCCCTTGCCGGCGGGTCTCTCGGTGACAGGGGTGTCCATGACTGTGATGCTCCTGTGGGAATGCGGCTGTGGGAAAGCGCGAAGGGGTCGAAGGGCTATTTGCGGCGGGCCTCTGCCTGGCGGCAACTTGCCGGCGCGCCCGCGGGCCCGAGRAAACAACGGCCGCCCCGCCAGGCGCAGGCGGCCGCGCGGGTAGCCTCAGTCGTTCCTGGCGCGGCCGTTGACCGCCAGCAGCAAGCCGACGAAGGCACCGACCGCCGCCGCGATGCCGACCGCCTTGAGCGGCGACTCCACTACGCGCTGCTGCACGCCTTCCACGGCGAAGTCGACCCGCTCGCGGGCGCGGCTGGCACCGTCGAGGGTGGCCTGGCGCAGATGCTCGGCCAGCGCGCGGGTACGATCCTGCAGCCGTCGTCCCGCCTGCACGGCTTCGGAAGACCCTTCGCGGCCAAGCACCTCCATGGTGTGCTCGAGCTGCGCGATCAGGGACCGCACCTCCTCGGCCACGGGACTGGCAGCATCGCGGGCGGCGCTGCGGGTGTCGCGCGCGGCGAGCCGCATCTGGCGCACCGTGTTCCCGGCGCTGTCGGCCAGGTGCGTGAATTCTTTCTTCACCTTCGGGTTGTGGGTCAGCATAGGTTTATCTCCATGTCTGTCTTCATTCACGGTTTCATCTCCGGTCCGGTCCGGCCCGCGGCCAGCCGGCCGCGGCACCGCCCGGTTCTCGGCTATCGCCTGACCAGGCTGATCACGAAGGTCACGAGGGCGACCACCAGGAAGATGAAGAACAGGATCTTGGCGATCTCCACCGCCCCCGCGGCAATGCCGCCGAAGCCGAACAGCGCGGCGATCAGGGCGATGACGAAAAATACGAGTGCGTAGTGCAACATGATGGCAACTCCCTAGATTGGCTTGCCTGTCGCGCCAGCGGGCGCAGCGCGCCGGCAGCAGCAGGACCCCGGCGATGGCGACCGGCTATTTCACCGCCTTGAACACGGTCGCGCCCAGGACAAGGAACAGCACGAACAGCACCAGGAAAATAAAGAACAGGACCTTGGCGATGCCGGCCGCGCCAGCGGCAATACCGGTAAAGCCGAGCAGGCCGGCAATCAGGGAAACCACGGCAAAAATCAGCGCCCATTTGAGCATCGACGTTCTCCTCTCGTTTCGCTGGCTGACTTGCGCAGGGGGCGCAAGCTCGTGACTAGCTGATGGCTCAATGGTAGAAACCGGGTCACGGGGCAGGCACCGCTGGCCCACCGATTCAGATGTCAGTGGATTCCTACAGCACCCGCGCGGGCCCGGGCTGGCGGGCGCCGCCGGCCGTGCCGCAGGTTGACCGGGGGCCGCCGATGTGCTTCCATCGTCGCAGACAGGGTGCGCGACAACCGGCCCCATCGCATGGCGCCGCGACGTGGCCGGYGAGCGGTGTCGGACCGCGCCCCACATCGGGAACTGACAATGCTCAAGCAATCCATGTTGCGCTCCACGCTGCTGCTGGCGGGCGGCATCTTGCTGACGGTGGTGGTGCTGATGGCATCCGAGGCAGGCAACATCCGCCTGCGCCAGGGTTATACGCAAGTGATCCAGTCGCAGCAGGTACAGGGCCAGATCACTTCGCTGATCGGCGAGCTGGTCAATGCCGAGGCCGGCCAGCGCGGCTTCCTGCTGACCGGCAAGGAAAGCTACCTGCAGCCGTACTACCAGGCCTTGCCGCATATCAATGCGCTGATGGCCGCGCTGCGCAGCCGCTATGCCGACGACCCGGAAGCGCTCAAGCTGTTCACCGCGGCATCCATCGCGGTCAACCGCAAGCTCACGGAAATGGACCTGACGCTGATCTATGGCAAGCGCGACGTGGAAGTGGCGCTCGACCTGGTGCGCACGGACTTCGGCAAGCAGACCATGGACAACGCCCGGCGCGGGCTCGAATCCCTGCTCGCACGCGAATCCGGCTCCGTGTCGCGCAGCCTGGAGTATGCCGACCGCGACCTGGCGCTGTCGCGCTACGGCATCGGCCTGCTGACCGCGATCAATATCGTGCTGCTGATCGTGGTCGGGCTGCAGCATTCGCGCCGCATGGCGGTGTCGGAAGCCGCGCGCAGCGAGCTCGAAGAAGAAAGCGCCCGGCTGGACCGCATGGTGCGCGCACGCACGCGCCAGCTGTCCGCACTCGCCTCCCACCTGCAGCGCGTCACCGAGGATGAGAAGACGCGCCTGGCGCGCGAGCTGCACGACGAACTCGGCGCCATCCTGACGGCCACCAAGCTCGACATGCACTGGGTGCGCCGCCGCGTGGAAGACTCGCATCCCGACGTGAAGGAAAAGCTCACGCGCATCATGCTGCATGTGGACCAGGGCATCCAGATCAAGCGGCGCCTGATCGAGGACCTGCGGCCCACGGTGCTGCTCAACCTGGGCCTGAAGGAAGCCATCGGCCAGCTCGCCGAGGAGGTGGCGGCGCGCAACCAGTGGGAGGCCGACGTACGACTCGGCGAGACGGTACCGCCGCTGCGCGACGACGCCGCCATCGCGCTCTACCGCATCGTGCAGGAATCGCTGACCAATGCCAGCAAGTACGCCGAAGCCCGGCTCGTGACCATCACGCTGGACAATATGGACGGCGTGCTGACGCTGCAGGTGAGCGATGACGGCCGCGGCCTGCCGCCCGATTTCGAAACACGCCGCGCGGTGGGACATCATGGCCTGCTGGGCATGGAGCAGCGCGTGATTGCGCTCGGCGGCACGATCGACATTGCATCCGAACCCGGCGCCGGCGTGACCATCCGCGTGGAGGTGCCGCTGACCGACGCCATCGTGGCGCCCGAGCGCCATGACGATGAGGCATCCGGCGACGCCCCCGCGCAAGTGCCGCCCCCCGCGGGCGAGGTCGCGCCGCCGCCCGCCGGGACGCCGAGCGGGCAAGGCTAGGCCCGCGCGACCGGGCCAGGCGACAGCGCAGGCACGAACGGAAACGGCGGACGTGCTTGCGTCCGCCGTTTCCGTTTACTCGTCCGCGGCAAAAATGCTGCGGTGAAAAGGCCACGGAAGCCGCGCGGGAGACGCCCTGGCGCCCGCCGCGACGGCACCGGCATGGCTTACATCTTCTGCTTTGTATCCTGGGCGGCACCCTGCATTTTTTCGCCGCCGCGTTCGATATCCTTGCCTGCGCCCGATACTGTGTTGCAGCCTGTCACCAGGACGACACCCGCCAGGCAAAACAGCGCCATTAGCTTTCTCATGTTTCTCTCCTTGCTCTAGGTTGACGCGGACTCGCCGCGGGAGGAACTGCTGGTAAAACGGTACGGCCGCCCGGGGCGGCCGGCCCCGCAAGCGATGACCGGAAGCCATGACAAGCTCAAGCGCCCGCTTGCGCGTACTCCTCGATCACGCGAAACACCTGCTCCAGCTCGAGTGACTTGTCGAAAAAATAGTCCGCCCCGGCCTCGGCGCACTGGCGCCGGTAGGTCGGCACCTGCGCATGGTTGGTGTACACGATGCGGATGCCCGAGGGCTCGGACTTCCGCATGCCGCGCAGCACATTGATGCCATTGCCTTGCCTGAGTTGCAGGTCGACGATGACGACCTCGTACCTGCCCGCCTCATAGAGGCGCAGTGCCGAGCTTTCGGTGTCCGCCCAATCCACGACCTCGACAAACGGAAACGCGTTCAGGTACTCGAGCAACATACCCCGCAGGACCGCCGAGTCCTCTATGAGCAGGACCCGCAGCGCACGATACGAGGGGGCCGCAGCTTGATCCAACATGATTCAATGGTAGCAACCGAATATAGAAACAGACTATCGGGGTCCGTCCTACAGGCGTGTCGGGCAATCGGCGTTTTCTCGCCGCGCTGGCCTCCCCGGCGCCTTGACCAAGTTACTCCACCAACCCGTTCTTGATCGCGTAGTAGGTCAGGTCCGCGTTGGTCTTCATGCCCATTTTTTCCAGGATGCGCGAACGGTACGTGCTGACCGTCTTGACGCTGAGGAACAGTTCATCGGCGATCACCGACACCGACTGCCCGCGCGAGAGCTTGCAGAAGATCTGGAATTCCCGCTTGGACAAGGTCTGGTGCAAGGGCTGGTCGGTGGGCTTCTCCAGCCCGCCGATCAGCAGGTCCGCGACCGTCGCGCTGACATAGCGGCGGCCCTGGGCCACGGTGCGAATCGCCTTGACCAGGTCGTCGGGCGCGCTCTCCTTGGTCAGGTAGCCGGAGGCGCCCGCGCGGATCAGGTTGATGGCGTACTGCTCTTCGGGGTACGTGGACAGGATCAGCACCGGCAGGGCGGGATGGCGCTGGCGCAGCATCTTGAGCACGTCGATGCCGTTGCGGTCGGGCATCGAGATATCGAGCACGATCACGTCGAATTCGCGCTCGCGCAGCCGGGTCATCACTTCATCGCCGCTGGCAGCCTCCCCTTCCACCCGGATATCGGGTTCATCGGAAATGAACTGGCGCAGACCGGCGCGCACGATCTGGTGATCGTCGGCGATCAGAACGCGAATCATGGTATCTCCCTGGGCTTGGATGCGCCGCTCTCCGGGAGGGCGGGCTGGCCCACTGGGCCAGTGGACAAAAACATTGTAGTGGTTACAAAGCCGCGAGACTGTCGGTGTAAGACTGACATGGCGCGGCTCTGGGGCAAAAGAAAAAAGGGACGGGGTGAAACCCGTCCCTTCGTCGCGTCGCCCCGTGGGCAGGTCCGCGCGCCGGCGTGGCCGCCGCAGACTGGCCAGCCGCGCGGGCTGGCCGGTCGCGCCATGCTTGCCGGTCCTTACTGGACCTTGGCCGCCGCGCCGGTGTCCGCTGCAGCGCTGGTGTCAGCGGCAGCCCCGCCCTTCTTCGCCTTGGCATGGCTGGCGTGCTTCTTGGTCTTGGCGGTGGCCTTGGCCTGCGCGTCGGCGCCAATCTTGGCATCCGCACCCGTGTCAGCGCCCACGCCCGCGTTCACACCTGCGCCGGCCGCTGCACCCTTGTCTGCGGGCGCGCTCATCGCGGGCGCCGCCATGGCGCCGGTGGCGCCTGCCTTCGCATCGACTCCGGTGCCTTGCGCCATGGCCAGCGAGGAAGCGGCAGCGATCGAGAGAGCGGAAAGGGAGATCAGCAGTTTGTTCATGGAGAGGCTCCTTGCAGTTAGCTCCGCGGCGAAACATTCGCTGCGGCGTTCACTTGATGTGAGCCCCCAGTCTATGGACGCGGCGCCGCGCGGTCTGTTAGGAGATGTAATGCCTTGTAAGGAGTAGTGAAGAACTTACAAAGCCGCGCGGTGCTGCCCGGCAGGCCGTTTGCCCTGCGTACCCAACGGCTTGCGGCGGCGCGGCAAGGCAAATTGCCGCCGCCGCCGGCCAGATGCGGTTACAGGTTTGGCGCGAGCGCGCGCTCGAGCACGCTGCGTTCCTCGCCGCGGCGCTCGACCATGTCGTCGAGCTGGTCCTGGCCGATCTTGCCCACCGAGAAATACGTCGACTCGGGATGCGCAAGATAGAAGCCGCTCACCGAGGCGGCCGGCGTCATGGCCAGCGAATCGGTGATGCCCATGCCGATCTCGGCGGCATTGAGGTACTCGAACATCGGCGCCTTGACCGTGTGCTCCGGACAGGCCGGGTAGCCCGGCGCCGGGCGCACGCCGCGATAGCGCTCTTCGATCAGCTGGTCGTTGGTGAGCACCTCGCCGGCGTCGTAGCCCCACAAATCCTTGCGCACGCGTYCGTGCAGGCATTCGGCGAAGGCTTCGGCCAGGCGGTCGGCGAGCGACTTCAGCATGATCGCGCTGTAGTCGTCGTGGTCGGCTTCGAACTGCGCTTCCTTCTTGTCCACGCCGATACCTGCGGTGACCGCGAACACGCCGATGTAGTCGGCGATGCCGCTGTCCTTCGGCGCGACGAAATCGGCCAGGCAGCGGTTGGGCCGCATCACGCCGTCGATCACCGGGCGCTCGCTCTGCTGGCGCAGGTTGTGCCAGGTCAGCGCGACCTGGCTGCGGCTCTCGTCGRTATAGATCTCGATATCGTCGTCGTTGACGGTATTGGCCGGCAGCAGGGCCAGCACGCCGTTGGCGGTCAGCCAGCGGCCCTGGATCAGGCGCGCCAGCATGGCCTTGCCGTCCGAGAACACGCGGCGCGCGGACTCGCCGACGATCTCGTCGTTGAGGATGTCGGGGAATTTGCCGGCCAGGTCCCAGGTCTGGAAGAACGGGCCCCAGTCGATGTAGTTGGCCAGCTCCGCCAGGTCGTAGTTGCGGAAGATGCGGCGGCCGACGAACTTGGGCCTGGGCGGCACGTAGGCGCTCCAGTCCACCTTCGTCTTGTTGGCGCGCGCCTGCGCCAGCGTCACCATCGGCGTGGCCTTCTTGTTGGCGTGCTGGTGGCGGATGCGCTCGTAGTCGGACTTCAGCTCGTCGAGGTAGCGCGCCGCGCCTTCATCGGACAGCAGGCTCGACGCCACGCTCACCGAGCGCGAGGCGTCCGGCACGTAGACCACCGGGCCTTCGTAGTGCGGCGCGATCTTGACCGCGGTGTGCACGCGCGAGGTGGTGGCGCCGCCGATCAGCAGCGGGATCTTCTTGATGCGGAAGTAGTCGTCGCGCTGCATCTCGGAGGCGACGTAGGCCATCTCCTCGAGCGAGGGCGTGATCAGCCCGGACAGGCCGACGATGTCCGCGCCCTCGACCTTGGCGCGCGCCAGGATCTCGTTGCACGGGACCATCACGCCCATGTTGACCACTTCGAAGTTATTGCACTGGAGCACCACCGACACGATGTTCTTGCCGATATCGTGCACGTCGCCCTTGACCGTCGCGATGACGATCTTGCCGCGCGCGCGCACGTCGCCGCCGGCCTCGGCCAGCAGGCGCTTTTCTTCCTCGATGTAGGGCAGCAGGTGCGCCACCGCCTGCTTCATCACGCGCGCGCTCTTGACCACCTGCGGCAGGAACATCTTGCCGGCGCCGAACAGGTCGCCCACGATGTTCATGCCGTCCATCAGCGGGCCTTCGATCACCTCGATCGGACGGCCGCCGCGCGCCTCCACGATCTGCCGCACTTCTTCCGTGTCTTCCACGATGAAGGTGGTGATCCCGTGCACCAGCGCGTGGGAAAGGCGGTCGCCCACCGGCACCGGGTTCTCGGGCGTGCCGCGCCACAGCAGGTTCTCTTCCTTCTTGGCGCCGCCGCCCTTGAAGCGGTCGGCGATTTCCAGCAAGCGGTCGGTGCTGTCCTCGCGGCGATTGAGCACCACGTCTTCCACGCGCTCGCGCAACTCCGGGTCAAGCTGGTCGTACACGCCGAGCTGGCCGGCGTTGACGATGCCCATGTCCATACCGGCCTTGATGGCGTGGTACAGGAACACGGTGTGGATGGCCTCGCGCACCGCGTCGTTGCCGCGGAACGAGAACGATACGTTGGACACGCCGCCGCTGACCTTGGCGTACGGCAGGTTCTGCTTGATCCAGGCGGTGGCCTCGATAAAGTCCACCGCGTAGTTGTTGTGCTCCTCGATGCCGGTCGCCACCGCGAAGATGTTCGGGTCGAAGATGATGTCTTCGGGCGGGAAGCCGACTTCATTGACCAGGATGTCGTAGCTGCGCTTGCAGATCTCGGTCTTGCGCGCGAAGGTATCGGCCTGGCCCTTCTCGTCGAAGGCCATCACCACGGAAGCCGCGCCGTAGCGGCGGATCAGCCCGGCGTGATGGCGGAACTGTTCCTCGCCTTCCTTGAGCGAGATCGAGTTGACCACGGGCTTGCCCTGCACGCACTTCAGGCCGGCCTCGATCACTTCCCACTTGGACGAGTCCAGCATGATGGGCACGCGCGCGATATCGGGCTCGGAGGCGATCAGGTTGAGGAACCTCACCATGGCGGCCTTGGAGTCCAGCATGGCCTCGTCCATGTTGATGTCGATGATCTGCGCGCCGTTCTCGACCTGCTGGCGCGCCACCACCAGGGCCTCGTCGAACTGGCCGTTGAGGATCATGCGGGCGAAGGCCTTGGAGCCGGTGACGTTGGTGCGCTCGCCGACGTTGACGAAGAGCGTGTCCTCGTCGATGGTGAAGGGCTCGAGGCCGGACAGGCGCATCGGGCGCGGCGGCAGGGTATCGTTGGTCATGGCTTGATCTTGTTCTGTAGGCTCGCGATGCATGTTCACGCCGCGATGTCGGCGTCACGGTACTGGCCGGGCCAGGCGCGCGGCTTCTTGCTGGCCACCCGTTGCGCGATGGCGGCGATATGGTCCGGCGTGGTGCCGCAGCAGCCGCCGACCAGGTTGACCAGGCCGGAGGCCGCGAACTCTTCCACCAGCGACGAGGTGACCTCCGGCGTTTCATCGAAGCCGGTCTCGCTCATCGGGTTGGGCAGGCCGGCGTTCGGGTAGCACGAAATGGCTGCGTCGCACACCTTGGCCAGCTCGGCGACGTACGGGCGCATCAGCGTGGCGCCGAGCGCGCAGTTCAGCCCGAAGGTGATCGGGCGCGCGTGGCGCAGGCTGTACCAGAATGCTTCCACGGTCTGGCCCGAGAGAATGCGGCCGGAGGCATCGGTCACGGTGCCCGAGATCATCACGGGCAGGCGCTCGCCGGTGTCCTCGAACAGCTGGTCGATGGCGAACAGCGCGGCCTTGGCGTTGAGCGTGTCGAAGATGGTTTCGACCAGGAACACGTCGGCACCGCCTTCGAGCAGGGCCTTGCCCTGTTCGTAGTAGGACTTGCGCAGTTCCTCGAAGGTGACGTTGCGCGCGCCGGGGTCGTTGACATCAGGCGAGATGCTGGCGGTCTTGGGCGTGGGGCCGAAGGCGCCGGCCACGAAGCGCGGCTTGTCGGGCGTGCTGTACTTGTCGCAGGCGGCGCGCGCCAGCCTGGCGGCCTCGACGTTCATCTCGTAGGCCAGGTCCGCCATCTTGTAGTCTTCCTGCGCGACCGCGGTGGCGCCGAAGGTGTTGGTCTCGATCAGGTCGGCGCCGGCGGCCAGGTACTGCTCGTGGATCTCGCTGATGACCTGCGGGCGGGTCAGCAGCAGCAGTTCGTTGTTGCCCTTGACGTCCACGTGGTGGCCTGCAAAGCGTTCGCCGCGGTAGTCGGCCTCGGACAGCTTGTAGCGCTGGATCATGGTGCCCATAGCGCCATCCAGGATCAGGATGCGCTCGCGCAGCAGGGCGGGCAGACTGGCCGCACGGGTGTAGGGGCGCGCCGGGGGGCGCGCGGCGGGCTGCGAGGCGGAACTTGGGGCGGCGCTCATGAGGGGCTTCTGCGGCAGGGAAAAGAGGTCGATTTTATCAGTTACATCAATGGTTTGCGGATTGGATGGGGCCGGCGCCAAAGGCCTCCTGCGTCGCCTGGCTGTTGCGGCCCGGCAGGGCACGGCCCTACACTGGGCAAACCCGTCCACCAACGCGATGCCAACGCAAACCCTGCCCATGCAACACCTCAGCCCCGGCGACGCGCAAGCCCTGCTTGCCGATTCGCCCGACGCACTCTTCATCGATTGCCGCAGCGAGATGGAATACCTGTTCGTCGGCCACCCCAAGGGCGCGCACAACGTGCCGTGGAACGACGGCCCGGACTGGGAAGTGAACCCGCATTTCGTGCAGGCGGTGAAGAAGCTGGCCGGCCAGGCGTCGGCGCGGCCGGTGCTGCTGATCTGCCGCAGCGGCAACCGCTCTTCGGCGGCGGCGCGCGCGCTGGAGGGCGCCGGCTTCACTACCGTCTTCAATGTGCTGCACGGCTTCGAAGGCGACCTGGACGCCGAGCGACACCGCAATACGCTCAACGGCTGGCGCCACGCCGGGCTGGCCTGGGAGCAGTACTAGGACGCCACCGCCACTCGCGGGTGGCCGAAAATCAAAAAGCCCGCGCTGTGCACGGGCTTTCCTGCCTGGCTCGGACCGGCTCCGGCACCACCTTGCGCAATGCAGAGGCAGCGGCCACGGCCGGGCGCATGATGCGTTTAGTGCATTACCAGCGGATGGGTCATCACCGTATCGAACTTTCCGAGGAAATCATCCACCTCTTCCACCGACGGCTCGCTTTCAATCAGACGCTTCACGTCCGCGCGAAAGCTCTCGGCCATCTGGCCGCCGAGAAAAATCTCGCGTTTCAGGTTCTTGTCGACGATTTCATAGCCGCCCGAGGCAAGAGGCGCATGCTCGACATCCGCACCAAACTCGACGATGCAATAATTGTCGCTGTTGTAGATCATTTGCATGGCACACCTCCGGGCTGTCATGGGTAAGCGGGGGGCCAACCATTGTTCAGTCTGCCGGCATGGTGCCCGGCTGCCCTCCGCGATTTCACCTCCAAGCTGAGGGTGTTCGCCTGGTTTTCAAGATTCTGCGTCGGCGAACCGCTTGAATGACCGCTCTAACTTCTCACAAGCGTTCCCTCACTATGTTGGGCAACGGCCGTCTGCGCAAGTTCTTAAGTTAGAGCGGAAAAGATATTTCCTCAGGGTGCGGCACACTGCGCACCGCACGCGGCGTTGCCCAGAAAGGCATCGAGCACGGCGTGGAAGCGCCCGGCCTGTTCGATATGCGACAGATGCGCGGCCTGCGGCAGGATCTCGAGGCGCGCGGCGGGAATGGCGCCGGCGATCTCCCGCGCCATCGCCGGCGGCGCGCTCTGATCCTCTTCTCCGGTCACCACCAGCGTGGGGCAATGGATGCGCGCGATCGCACCGGCCAGGTCGAAGGCCATGATCGCCAGCCCCGTGCCCACGTAGCCGTGCACTGGCGTTGCCAGCAGCATCTCGCGCACGCGTTGCGCCTCGTGCGCATGCGCGGCGCGGAACGGCGCGGTCAGCCAGCGCTCCAGCGTGCTGTCGGCCACGCCCGCCATGCCGTGCGCCTCCACATGCCCGATGCGGTCGTGCCACATCTGGTGCGCTTCGAGCGGCGTGCGGTTGACGGTATCGACCAGCGTCAGCGACAGCATCCGTTCCGGATACCGCAGCGCCAGGGTCTGGCCGATCATGCCGCCCACCGACACCCCCGCGAAATGCGCCTCCGGCACCGCCAGCGCGTCCATCAGGCCAGCCACGTCGTCGGCCATCCGGATCATCGAGTAAGCACCGATCGGCGCGTCGCTCTGGCCGTGGCCGCGCAGGTCGTAGCGCAGCACGCGGTAGCGCGGCGCAAGGTGCCGCGCGGTGGCGTCCCACAAGGTATGGTTGGCGCCCAGCGCATGCGCCAGAATCACCCAGGGGCCGTCGCCTCCGTCGATGCGCACGTGCAGGCTGACATCGCCCACGCGCACGCGGCGGGTTTCGGATGGTGGCTGGAGGGCATGCATGACGGATCTCCGGAAGTGGGTACGACACGGTGAACCACCTCGGCCCGCGGGCCGCGGCACGATGAATCAGCGCAGCGCTTCGCTGTCGCGGTAGACCAGTTCGATCTGCGTGCCGTCGGGCTCGGTCTGCCGCAGTTTCACCGGCATCCATTGCAATGATTGCGCCAGCCACACTTCCACGCGGCGCCGGTCGCCCGCATGCCGCGGCAGGCGCACGAAATGCTTGGCGCGCACCGAACCCTGCGCGGCTTCGACGTCCTCTTCCCCCACATACTGCACCTGCATGGGCTCCAGGTCACGCGTATCGCCCACGTCGAACGTCTCGGTCACGCCCGGCGATGCATAGCGCTGCGGCGTGCCGCGTACCATGCCCACCAGTTGCAGGAACACGCTGAAGCGGTCCTGCGCGTCAGGCGGCAGCGGCACCTGCTTGTTGCGGCCTTCGAATACCAGCGTCGCCCCCGCGCGGTCAAAGCGGGCCGCCTCCACGCGATTGCGCCGGCTTTCCTCGTAGCGTTCGGGCGCAAGGCCATGCTCGCCAAGTGCGCCGTTGCTGTGGAAGGCGAAGCGGAACCACAGCACGCGTGTCTCTACCGCCAGCTGGTAATGGCTGCCGTCATGCTGCCAGCGGATCAGCCCGTCCGGATTCTGGATGCCGTTGACGAAACTGGCGTAGTGCAACAGCATCGACGGCGGCGCCGCATAGCGAACGTTGTCGGCAGCCTCGGCGGCGGGCGCAGACGCCGCGGCGGAGGCAGGCGCCGAGGCGGCGCTGCCCGCCGTGCCGCCGGCGCTTGCCATGGCGGGGCCGGCCGGACCGGTCAGCAGCGCGGGGGCCTCGGCAGCTTCGGGCGGCGCCTCGGGTGGCGGGGTGGCCTCGGCCGGCGCCCGCACAGGACGGTGTTTCTGCGCGGCAGGCGCAGGCGGCCGCGCCTTTTCCAGGGGCGGCGCGGGCGGCGCCAGCAGGACCGCCTCGATGGGCGGCATGCCGGACGGGTCGATATGCGGCCCGCGGATGCCCATCAGGCCGGCCACCACGCCAAGATGCACGGCCAGCACCAATGCAAGCGCCGCCGCCCAGCGCAGGCGGCGCGAGACAGGTCTATCGCGAGAGGCCGTCTGGCCCGTGCGTCGGGCTGCCACCAAGATAACCAAGCTCCGAAGAAATCTGCCGCGCGATATCGCGCACGCGGCGGTCCACCGCCCCGCCCCATTCTGCATCGAATACGCTTTGCGCGCCGAGCACGATCAGGGCCATGGCGACATGCCCGTTGGCATCGAACACCGGCATCGAGAAAGCGTTGATGCCCGGCAGCACGCCACCCTTGATCCGCGCCGCGCCATTGGCCCGCACTTCGGCGCAGACCGCGTCGTAGTCGGCCTGCGAGCGCGGCAACTCCGGCAGCTCGTCATGGCCGCGCTCCGCCAGTTCCCGTTCGACCAGCGGCCGCGTTTGTTGTTTCGGCAGGTAGGCGCCGTAGAGACGGCCGGTGGCGGAGTTGAGCATGGGCATCACATCGCCCAGCCGCAGGCTCACCGTCACGGGGTGGCTGGACTCTTCCCAGTGCACGATGGTCGGGCCGTGGTTCCCCCACACGGCGATGCCGATGGTCTGGTCGATCTCGTCGCGCAGTTGCGACAGGATCGGGCGCGCCTTCTTGACCGGATCGAGCCGGTTCAGCCCGGCCAGACCAAGCTGCAGCGCGAAGGGCCCGAGGTCGTAGCGCCCGCCGACCGGATCCTGCACCACCATGCCCAGCCGCTGGAAACTGACCAGGTAGCGGTGGGCCTTGGCGGGGTTCATGTCGGCGGCGGCGGCCAGGTCGCGCAGCATCATGGCGCGCGGCGATACGGCCAGCGCCTGCAGCAGCTTGAAGCCGACCTCGATCGACTGGATGCCGGAGCGCAGCTTGGAATCGTCTTCTTCAGGTTCGGTCATGCGGCAACAAAGGGCTACTCAACAAAGGGCTACCAAGTGGCAAAGCGGATAAAGGCACGGCGCATCACACTGCCGGGAGCAACTCCGGGAAGCGCGGTGCCACCTTAGCCATAAATTTACTATAGCGAAATCGATTTACCAATTTTTAATCCGTGGGTAGACTTTGTGCGCACGACGAGCCGTCGCAGGCATGCGCCATGCAAAGTACATGGCGCGGCGCGGCCGCCTTCCAACCGGAGACAACCATGACCCGCCTTGCGCCCCGCGGCGATGCTGCCGCCAGCCTTTCCGCCCCACGTTCCGACTGCCGCCAACGCCGCTCCCCGCTGGCCCGTTCACTGCCCATGCTCGCCATGCTGGCGCTGGGCATCGCGACCGGCCAGCCGGCGCGCGCCGCGGACAACTGGCCGGGCCAGCCGGTGCGCTGGGTGGTGCCCTACCCCGCCGGCGGCGGCACCGACGTGGTGGCGCGCACGCTCGGCCAGGCCATCACGCCGGCGCTGGGCCAGCAGGTGGTGATCGACAACCGCCCCGGTGCCGCCACCATCGTCGGCGCCGACGCGGTGGCGCACGCCCGGCCCGACGGCTACACCCTGCTGACCGCCGACACCGCCACGCTGGCGGCCAACCCGTCACTCTACAAGAAGCTGCCCTACAACGCCGACAAGGACTTCGTGCATGTGGGCATGGTGGCGCGCTTTCCGCTGATCCTGGTCGCCACGCCGAACTTCCCGGCGCGCACGCTCAAGGAGGCGGTGGAGTATGCGCAGAAGAACCCGGGCAAGGTCAATTTCGCCTCGCCGGGCGCCGGCAGCCCGCATCACCTGGCCATGGAGCTGTTCATGGACCAGACCCACACGAAGATGACGCACGTGCCATACAAGGGCGCGGCACCGGCAGTGCAGGACCTGCTGGCGGGCCAGGTCGACCTGATGTTCCTGGACCTCGCGGCAGGCCAGCAGAACATCGTGGCAGGCAAGGTGCGCGCGCTTGGCGCGGCCACGCCCCGGCGCCTGCCGGCGCTGCCCACGGTGCCGACCGTGGCCGAGGCCGGCGTGCCCGGTTTCGAGGCCTACGCCTGGCAGGGCGTGGTGGCGCCGGCGGGCACGCCGCGCCCGGTGGTGACGCGCCTGAATGCCGAGCTGGTGAAGGCGCTCAAGAGCCCGGACGTGCAGAAGCGCTTCGAGGGCATCGGCGTGGAACCGGTGTCGGGCACGCCGGAGGAATTCGCGCAATATGCGCGCGCCGAGTCCGAGCGCTGGGGCAAACTGATCAAGGCCAAGGGCATCACGGTAGACTAGCGGGCCGCCGCGCCGGCCCCGCATGGCGCCGGCGCGGCACCCGCTTTGTCCCAATGTTCCCGAATACATGAAACTCGCCACCCTCAAGGACGGCTCGCGCGACGGCCAGCTCGTGGTCGTCTCGCGCGACCTCAAGACCGCGCACTACGTCAACGATATCGCCGGCACGCTGCAGGCCGTGCTGGACGACTGGAACTTCTATGCGCCGCAGCTGCAGGACGTCTACGACGCCCTCAACGCCGGCCGCGGACGCCATCCCTTCGCCTTCGATCCCCGTGCCTGCATGGCGCCGCTGCCGCGCGCCTACCAGTGGGCCGACGGCTCCGCCTACGTGAACCACGTCGAACTGGTGCGCCGCGCGCGCGGCGCCGAGATGCCGCCCGAGTTCTGGACCGATCCGCTGATGTACCAGGGCGGCTCCGACGACCTGCTCGGCCCGCACGACGATATCGTGTGCGCCAGCGAGGCCCACGGCATCGACTTCGAGGCCGAGGTGGCCGTCATCACCGGCGACGTCAAGGCCGGCGCCACGCCCGCGCAGGCCGCCGAGGGCATCCGCCTGCTGTTGCTGGCCAACGACGTGTCGCTGCGCAACCTGATCCCGGCCGAGCTGGGCAAGGGCTTCGGCTTCTTCCAGAGCAAGCCGGCCACGGCGTTCTCGCCGGTGGCGGTGACTCCGGACGAGCTGGGCGAAGCCTGGCGCGAGCGCCGCGTGCACCTGCCGATGACGGTGCACTGGAACAGCAAGAAAGTGGGCTGGCCCGATTGCGGCACCGACATGGTGTTCGATTTCGGCCAGCTGATCGCGCATATCTGCAAGACGCGCAATGTGCGCGCCGGCAGCATCGTCGGCTCGGGCACGATTTCCAACGTGGACCGCAGCAAGGGCTACTGCTGCATCGCCGAGAAGCGCATGCTGGAGATCATCGACGGTGGCCAGCCCGTCACCGGCTTCATGAAGTTCGGCGACGCGGTCAAGATCGAGATGTTCGACGCGCAGGGCCACTCGGTGTTCGGCGCCATCGACCAGCTGGTGTCGGCGCGCAGCTGAGACGACGCACGGCGGCC
Source organism: Cupriavidus sp. 05N40 (assembly GCF_056397305.1). Classification (NCBI taxonomy): domain Bacteria; kingdom Pseudomonadati; phylum Pseudomonadota; class Betaproteobacteria; order Burkholderiales; family Burkholderiaceae; genus Cupriavidus; species Cupriavidus sp. 05N40. The sequence goes on along the minus strand of NZ_JBFTND010000018.1, from coordinate 25,396 downwards.
GCTGGCGGCGGCGCGGCCGACGTGCTTATAATTTACCGACCGCTCGGTTGGCGAATTGCCACCGGTTGCGCGATCACCGGATCCGCAGCCGCCGGCGGCGCCCCGGGCCGCCTGGCGCGGCCCGGCCCACGCTCCACTATGGAATGGCCAAGGCCATCGCAGCCCATGTCCGCACTCCCCCCGCAAGCCCCGCCCCCCGCTCCCGAAGGCACCCCGCCGCTTTCGCCGCGCTATGCCCGCTACAGCGCGCTGACCCTGCGCCAGCACGGGCCCATCCTCGAGATCGTGATGGGCGCGGACCAGTCGGCCAACCGCAAGCTGGCCACCGCCGACGCCAATATGCACCGCGAGCTGGCCGAGATCTGGCGCGACGTCTCCGCCGACCCCGACATCCGCGTGGCGCTGATCCGCGGCGAAGGCAAGGGCTTCTCGGCCGGCGGCGACCTCTCGCTGGTCGAGGACATGGCCAACGACTTCGCCACCCGCACGCGCGTATGGCACGAGGCGCGCGACCTGGTCTACAACGTCATCAACTGCGACAAGCCCATCGTGTCCGCCATGCACGGCCCGGCCGTGGGCGCCGGCCTGGTGGCAGGGCTGCTGGCCGATATCTCGATCGCCGCCAGGAACGCGCGCATCGTCGACGGCCATACCCGGCTGGGCGTGGCGGCCGGGGACCATGCCGCCATCGTGTGGCCCCTGCTGTGCGGGATGGCCAAGGCCAAGTACTATCTGATGCTGTGCGAGTCGGTGAGCGGCGAAGAGGCCGAGCGCATCGGGCTGGTGTCGCTGGTGGTGGACGAGTCGGAACTGGTCGAGCGCGCCTTCGACGTGGCGCGCCGGCTGGCCGCCGGCTCCCAGACCGCGATCCGCTGGACCAAGTACGCGCTCAATAACTGGCTGCGCATGGCGGGCCCGTCGTTCGACAGCTCGCTGGCGCTTGAATTCATGGGCTTTGCCGGCCCCGACGTGCAGGAAGGCGTGGCCAGCCTGCGGGAAAAGCGGCCGCCGCAGTTCGATTGAGGCAGTCCGCTTGTTGCAGTCCGTTGATGCAGTCCGCTTGATGCAATCCGATTAAAGTAGTTCGACCCCCGCAGCCGGCCATGCCGGCTGCCGACCCCTCGGAGGCGAGTGACCATGTTTGGCCAGATTCCTGATTTCACCAACGGCTTCGAGTTCCTGCGCAAGATGTGGGGCAGTGCTGCCGGCATGCCCGGCGGCCTGATGCCCGGCCTGCAGGCCATGACCCCACCGATGGACCTGGAAGAGCTGGAGAAGCGCATCCAGGACCTCAAGGCGGTGGAAGGCTGGCTGCAGCTCAATGTGAACCTGCTGCGCACCACCATCCAGGGCCTGGAAGTCCAGCGCGCCACCCTGGTGGCGCTGCAGACCTTCGGCAGCGCGCTCTCGCCCGAGGCCATGCAAAGCGCGATGGAAAACGTGGCGCGTGCCGCCAACGCGCCCAGCGCCGTGCCGCCGCACCAGCGCAAGGAGGAGCCGTCGCCGCCGTTCCGCGCGCGCCCCGAGCCCACGGTGGAAGAAAACGAGGACGAGGAAGACAACGGCCCCGAGGAAGGGCAGCCCGAAGCCGCCGATGCACCCGAGGCCGGGGCCGCCCAAGCCGGCAGCCACGAAGGCGCCGCGGCGCCCAACGCCGGCATCTGGTGGGACATGCTGCAGCAGCAGTTCAACCAGATCGCCGCCAGCGCCGCCACCTCCAGCCTGAATCCGTTCGGCAACCTCGGCAGCTTCGGCATGCCGGGCGCGGCCACGCCCGAGCCCGCACCGGCCACGCCGGCGACGGCGCCGCGCGGCGAGGCGGCGGCCGGCACGGCCAAGCCGGCAAAAAAGGCGCCCGCCGGGAAATCCGCTGCAAAGACTGGCGCAAAGACCGGCGCAAAGACCGGCACGAAAGCCGCGGCGGAACCCGCCGGCAAGGCGCCCGCCAAGCCCGCGAGCAAGACCCCGGCCAAGGCACCGGCCAAGCGGCCGGCAAGCAAGACACCCGCCACCGCCAAGCCGGACAGCTCGCCCGGCGACGAAAGCTGAGGCAGCGCCCGGCCTGTCCCCTGAACCCGCCCCAAAGCCCATGCCGTCACAGAAGACCACTTCGCTGATCATGCTGGGCGGCGGCGCGCGCGCGGCCTACCAGGCCGGCGTGCTGCGCGGCATCGCACGCATCGCCGCCCGGCACGGGCGCGATCGCGGCCGCATTCCCTTCGACATCATCTGCGGCACTTCGGCCGGCGCCATCAACGGCGCCGGCATGGCCATCAACGCCGCCAACTTCCGCGCCGCGGCCGACAGCCTGGGCGCGCTCTGGAGCGGCATCCACGCCGAGGACGTCTACCGTACCGGCCTGATGGGCGTGGGCGCCTCGGGCGCGCGCTGGCTCTCCGCGCTGGCCTTCGGGTGGGCAACCCGCCGCGCGCCGCGCGCGCTGTTCGACAACACCCCGCTGGGCAGCATGCTGAGCGAGCTGTTCGATCCCGAGCGCGTGCAGGACAGCCTGGATGCCGGCGACCTGCAGGCCTTTGCCGTGACCGCGCTGTCCTATACCACCGGCCGCCACGTCACCTTCTACCAGTCGCACCGCCGCATCCATCCGTGGAAACGCAGCCAGCGGCTGGCGGTGGAGGCAAAGATCGGCGTGGACCACCTGCTCGCCTCATCCTCGATCCCGTTCCTGTTTCCCGCGCTGCCGCTGGAACTGGAGGGCCACCACGAGTGGTTCGGCGACGGCACCATGCGCCAGATGTCGCCGCTCTCGCCGGCCATCCACCTGGGCGCCTCGCGCATCCTGGCCATCGGCGCGGCCTCGCGCCAGCGCCCGGGCTGGTTCGACACCGTGCCGGCGGGCGGCTACCCGTCGCTGGCGCAGGTGGGCGGGCAAGCGCTGGCGAGCATCTTCCTGGACGGTCTTTCCGCGGACCTGGAACGGCTGCAGCACATCAACAGCCTGCTGTCGCGGATGCCGGAAATCGCCAACGACCGCGAAGGCTGGCGCCCGATCCAGGTGATGACCGTCGCGCCCAGCGAACCCATCGAAGCCATCGCCGCCGAACACGTGCAACGGCTGCCGCGCACCGTGCGCGCGCTGCTGGCGCCGCTGGGCGGCACCGAGGCACGCGGCGCCGCCTTCGCCAGCTACCTGCTGTTCGAGCCGGAGTTCACCAAGGCGCTGATCGGCCTCGGCGAGCGGGACGCGATGGCGCAGCAGCACGAACTCGCCGCTTTCCTGTACGACGCCGTCGCGCCGGACACCGGCGGCAGGCCCGGGCCTGCCGACGCGCCCGCGGCTGCATTTCAGCGCGAACCACCGACAGGCGTGACGGCCTAACCTATATGGCCCGCGCCATGAGTGGCTTATTATTCCCTTTGTGCTTGTCGRTCCTCCCGGAACGCGAACGGACGGGACCGGTAAGCGGCCACCCAGGCGCGATATTCGCCCACTAGTTTGCCTTGCGCGGGCCAAGGCGCAGGCAAGCTCTTGCTTTCGACACAAAAAGGGCGTTGGGAATAATTCGCATCTGGTAGAATCTGCGCGTAATTTCAAAGGCTTACCATGCTCTACCCCGAACTGTTCAAATCGCTGGAAGCGGTCCGTTGGCACATGGACAAGGACATCCCCTGGGATTCCTTCGACCCGAGCCTGCTCACCGACGACCAGGCCAAGACGATTCGCATGAATGCCATCACGGAATGGTCGGCCCTGCCCGCCACGGAGATGTTCCTGCGCGACAACCGCCACGATTCCGACTTTTCGGCCTTCATGAGCATCTGGTTCTTTGAAGAACAGAAGCACTCGCTGGTCCTGATGGAATACCTGCGGCGCTTCCGCCCGGACCTGGTGCCGACCGAGGAAGAACTGCACGCCGTGCGCTTCGAGTTCGACCCGGCCCCGCCGCTGGAAACCCTGATGCTGCATTTCTGCGGGGAAATCCGCCTGAACCACTGGTATCGCCGTGCCGCCGAATGGCACACCGAGCCGGTCATCAAGCAGATCTACCGCACCCTGTCGCAGGACGAAGCCCGCCATGGCGGCGCCTACCTGCGCTACATGAAGAAATACCTCAACCAGTTCGGCGACAGCGCGCGCTCGGCGTTTGCCAAGATCGGCGTGCTGATGGCCTCGGCGCGCCGCACCGACAAGCCGCTGCACCCGACCAACCTGCACGTCAACAAGAACCTGTTCCCGAACGACACCATCCAGTCGCGGCTGCCGGATCCGGACTGGCTCGAGCACTGGCTCGACGAACAGATCCGCTTCGACGAAGGCTGGGAGAAGAAGGTGATCGAGCGGATCCTGCACAATATGTCGCTGCTGTTCGAGCGCACTTTCGAGACGGTGCAGGACCTGAACCGCTACCGGAAGGAACTGAATGCCCGGTTGCAGGCCGCAGGTGGCGCGCAGCCCGCGCAGGCCTGAGCCCGCCCTTTGCGCCGGAGGTTGCCTAGCGCCTTCGGAGTGACGAGCCCCATCCGATGATGGGGCTTTGTTTTTTCAAGCCAACCCGCCGCCCATCGCCATGCTCCCCGCCTCCTTCGAGTCCAAACTGGTCCCGCCCGACAACGCCGCAGCGCTGGCGGAGCATCTGGCCGCGCTGCCGCGCCCCATGGTCTTCACCAACGGCGTCTTCGACATCCTGCACCGCGGGCATGCCACCTACCTCGCGCAGGCGAGGGAGATGGGCGCCAGCCTGGTGGTGGGCGTCAACAGCGACGCCTCGGTCCGCATGCTCGGCAAGGGCGACGACCGCCCGCTCAATCACGAGACGGACCGCATGGCACTGCTGGCCGCGCTGGCATCGGTGGACCTGGTGGTGATGTTCCGCGAAAAGACGCCGGTGGAGCTGATCCGGCTGGTGCGCCCGGACATCTACGTCAAGGGCGGCGACTACGACATCAATACGCTCGAAGAAACGCGGCTGGTGCGCAGCTGGGGCGGGCAGGCGCACGCCATCGCGTTCCGGCACGACCGCTCCACCACCAAGCTGCTGGCCAAGGTGCGCCAGGGCGGCTGAGCCCCTGGCCCAAGCCGCGCAACGACAGTACAACCGGTACGGCAAGGCCGCGCAACGACGCCAGGATCTTTTTGAAGCAGCCCCCTGAGGCTGTTTCAAAATGAAGCGAAGCGGTCCTGGCTAGGGCGGAGCAGGGAATTCGGATCACGCAGTGATCCGCCTGCGCAGCGGTGCGCGCCTGCCAGCGCGCATGCGCCCTGCAAGGGCGCGGCCGCAGACAGTACAACCGGTACGGCAAGGCCGCGCAACGACGCCAGGATCTTTTTGAAGCAGCCTCAGGCGCAGGTCAGCATGGCCTGGACGCCATAGCGGCGGCGCACCTCATCAAGGCGCGTGCGCAGCGCGGCATCGACGTTGCGCACACGCAGCCACTGGCGCGTGAGCGGATGCGGCGCGTCGCTCAGCAGCGCGGTGCGCACGCCGTGTTCGCGCAGGTTGTCGAGGAAGTGCTCGGCATGCTCGCGCTCCTGGAACAGGCCAAGCGATACCGTATAGGTTTCCGGCGAGCCGCCGCTGACCACCGCCACATCGGTGATATTGCGCCGGCGCAGCTCGCCCAGCTTGCGCTCCAGGTTTTCACGCGAAGCCTGCGGCGGCAGGTGGATCCACCAGCGCGCCTGTTCCTGCCGCTCGAACTGCTCGACCCGCCAGCCCCCCGGCGGCGCGCCGGCCAGCTCGTCGGCCACGCGCCGCACCAGTTCCCCGTTGAAGCCCCCAATCTCCACGCAGGCCGCGGCGGGCGCGGCTGCCTGCACGGCGCTGGCGCCTGGCGCGTCCGGCGCGCCCTGGCCCGGTTCGAGCTGCTGCAGCGCAGCCGCCGGCGCGGGCGCGGAGGCCGCATGCGCGCCTTCTTGCCGCGCCAGCTGGCGGAAACGTTCGGCGCGCGTCTGCTGGGCGGCGCGTTCGGGCTCGCGCGGGCTTTCCAGCCATCCTGACAAAGGCCGGGGGCCGAAGGCGCCGAGCACGGCGGCCAGCAACAGGGCGTTGAGCAATGCCAGCAGGATGAACAGGTTTCGCAGGAGCATGGGGGCGATGCGGGGCGGAACGCCGGGTCGGGCGTGAAGGAGTTGGGAAAATCCGGACAACGCGGGCTCAGCCCGGCAAGGTATCGAGTCCGCTCTGCGTGGCCATGACATGCAGGCCGAGCAGCACGAGATTATCGTGCATCTCGAACGGCATGGAGAGCGCGTTGGCGAGTATGTGGCGAGCGCCGCCCGAGAGCAGGCAGCGCACCGGCCCCCGTTCGGCCAGGGCGCGCCAGGTGCGCTCCACGGCACCGGCCTGCGCCGCCAGGCAGCCGGCGGCGATGGCGTCGCGCGTATTGTCGGCCCAGGGCGCGGCAAGGCCGGCATCGCCGGCCCCCAGCGCGGGCAACTGCGCGGTGTTGCGCGCCAGCGCGCCCAGCATCAGGTCCAGCCCGGGCAGGATCAGGCCGCCCTCGAAGCGGTCCTGCGCGCTCACCACGTCGAGCGTGGTGGCGGTGCCGGCGGTGACGATCAGCAAGGCACCATGCGGGCGGTAGCAACGCGCGCCGATGCTGCCGATCCAGCGATCCACGCCGAGCTGGCCGGGATCGCGGTAGCCGTTGACCAGGCCACCGAAGCGCGGCGCCGAGCGCACCCAGTTGGCCTTGGTGCCGGCGCCGAACTCCGTATCCAGCGCGGCCTGCAGGCTGGCCGCCAAGGCCGCGCCGGCCACGTTGCTGACCCACACCAGCGGCCGCGTGCCGGCGGGCATGGTCTCGCGCAGCGCGCCCCACTGCGCCAGCAGGGTGGCAAGTTCGTCGTGGGCCACCGCGCCCCAGTGCTGCCACGGCGCGGGCAAGGGGCCTTCCGCGACCGCGCCGGGCCAGGCTTGCTGGCACCAGGCCCATTTCAGGCGGGTGTTGCCGATATCGATCAGCAGTTGCGGCACGGCCGCCGTGCCCGCGGATGCGCTGGCCACGTCGATGCTCATGCCTGCGCTCCGCCGGTGCCGGGCTGCGCCGGCCGCAGCGAGACCTCGCCGCTGGAAACACGCTCCAGCCCGGCAGCCGTTTCAAGCAGCAGGTGGCCTTCGCCATCCACGCCGCGCGCCAGCCCTTCGGCCTGCACCTGGCCATCGTGCAGCAGCCGCACGGGCTGGTCGCGATAAGCGTCGCGCGCAGACCAGCGCTGCGCCATCGGCGCGAAGCCGGTGGCGATGAACTGCACGCGCATCGCCGCGAGCCGGTTCAGCACGGCAGCCAGCAGCGCGGTCGGGTCGGCCGCCGGCAGGTACTCGCCCACGCCGGCCAGGCTGCGCCCGAGCGCGACTTCCATCTGCGCATCGCGCACCAGGTTCAGGCCGATGCCGATCACCGCCCACACCCGCTGCGGTCCCGCGGGCACCGATTCGATCAGGATGCCGGCCAGCTTGCGGCCGTCGATCTGCAGGTCGTTGGGCCATTTCAGGCCGACGGCGGCGCCAAGCCGTGCATCGCAGTCGGCCAGCGCCTCGGCCAGCGCCAGGCCGACGGCCAGGCTCAGCCCGCTGAGCCGCGACGGCGCCAGCGGCAACGGCAACGCGACCGAGAAGGTCAGTCCGGCCTGGCCTTGCCAGGGACGGCCCTGGCGCCCGCGCCCGGCGGTCTGGCGATAGGCCAGGCGCAGCGCGCCGGCCTCGCCCCACGCAGCGCTGCGGCTGGCCAGCGTCAGGTCGGCATTGGTGGAGCCGGTCTCGTCGACCACGTCCAGCGCCCAGTCGCGCGCGGCGCCGTCCAGCGCGGCGCGCAGGCGCCCGGTGTCGATACGCCAGGCGGGTGCCGGCGGCGAAGGCGAGGACGGCGGGAGCGAAGGCTGGTCAGAGGACATGCGGAGCAATGTAGACGGAAAGCAGGGGAAACACGGGAAGCACGGAGCACAATGGGCGCAAGGGCCGCGCACGGCGTCCCCCCTGCGGGGCGGGCCAGCCCGCATTGTAGCCGCGCCCATCGCTCACGGATCGGGTGATGGATCGGGTGATGGATCGGGTGACGGATCGGAGAGGCGCGGGCGCTTGCGCCCCGCCAGGCGCCCGCTGGCCCTGCGGGTGGCTTAGAATCGGGACTTGCCCATCACTTCCCCCATCCTCTTGGAAAGCCTAAGCACGCCTGCGATTGAAGTGACGCGCGCGGACGGAGCGGCAACGGCGCACCTGCGCGGCGACTGGACCGCGCTCGCGCTGTCGGACTGCCATCACGCCCGTGCGCTGCGCCATGAGCTGCACCTGGTTGGCGCCGACGCGCAATGGTCCCTGGCGGGCCTGGGCCGGCTCGACCATATCGGCGCCCAGCTGATGTGGCAGGCGTGGGGCAGCAAGCTGCCCGCGCGGCTCGAGGCCAACGAGGCGCAGCGCCGCGTGTTCGGCCGCATCGCCGGGCTGCGCCGCGAAAACTGGAAGAAGCACATGGTGGACCGCTTCAACCCGGTGACGCTGCTGGGCGCCTCGATCCTGTCGATGATCGCGCAGATCGGCAATGGCGTGACCATGCTGGGCCAGCTTGCCTTCGACCTGCTGCGCTTCCTGCGCGCGCCGCAGCGCGGCCCCTGGCGCGAGATCTCGGCCAATATCCACAACGCGGGCTACAAGGCGCTCGGCATCACCGCGCTGGTCGGATTCCTGATAGGCATCGTGTTGTCCTACCTCTCGGCCAACCAGCTGCGCACCTTCGGCGCCAGCATCTTCATCGTCAACATCCTCGGCATGGCGGTGATCCGCGAGCTGGGGCCGGTGCTGGCGGCGATCCTGGTCGCGGGGCGCTCGGGCTCGGCCATCACCGCGCAGATCGGCGTGATGCGCGTCACCGAGGAGCTCGACGCGATGCGCGTGATGGGCATCTCGCACGGCTTTCGCCTGATCATGCCGCGCGTGATCGCGCTGGCCGTGGCCATGYCGCTGCTGGTGGCCTGGACCGACGTGATGGCGCTGGCCGGCGGCATCCTCGCCGCGCGCCTCCAGCTCGGTCTCAGCGCAGCTTTCTTCCTGCGCGCGCTGCCGGACGCAGTGCCAGTAGCCAACCTCTGGCTGGGGCTGGGCAAGGGCGTGGTGTTCGGCATGCTGATCGCGCTCACGGCCTGCCACTACGGCCTGCGCATCCAGCCCAACACGCGCAGCCTGGGCGAAGGCACCACCGCCTCGGTGGTGACCTCGATCACCGTGGTGATCGTGGCCGATGCGATCATCGCCATCCTTTTCAAGGACATCGGCATATGAGCACAGCCATCGTTCCCGCCGCGGCGGACAGCGTGGGGCACGACAAGCGCACCACCGTGGTCGAGGTCCGCAACCTGGTCAAGCGCTTCGGCGAGGCGGTCGTGCACGACGGCCTGAACCTCGACGTCTACCGCGGCGAAGTGCTCTCCATCGTGGGCGGATCGGGCAGCGGCAAGACCGTACTGCTGCGCCAGATCGTCGGGCTCGAGCGCCCCACCTCGGGCACCATCCGCGTGTTCGGCGAAGACCTGCGCAAGCTCGGCACAGCCCGCCTGCAGGCACTGCGCAACCGCTGGGGGCTGCAGTTCCAGCGCGGCGCGCTGTTTTCCGCGCTCTCGGTGATCGACAACATCGCACTGCCGCTGCGTGAACTTCGCACCCTGCCCGACGATCTGATCTGCCAGGCTTCGCTGCTCAAGCTGCAACTGGTGGGGCTGGGCGCGCGCGACGCGGACAAGATGCCGTCCGACCTGTCGGGCGGCATGATCAAGCGCGTGGCGCTGGCGCGGGCGCTGGCCCTGGAGCCCGAACTGGTGTTCATGGACGAGCCCACGGCGGGGCTGGACCCGATGGCTTCCGACGACTACGTGGCGCTGATCCGCGAGCTGCGCCACGAGCTGGGCCTGACCGTGGTGATGGTGACGCACGATCTCGATACCCTGGTGGCGCTGTCGGACCGCGTAGCGGTGCTGGCCGACCACAAGGTGCTGGCGGCGCAGCCGATCCGCGAACTGGTGCATATCGACCACCCGTTCATCCGCGAGTATTTCCTCGGCGAGCGCGGGCGGCGCGCCATGCAGGCCCTGCCCCCGGCGCCGGCCGCGGCGGGCCCGCATTCTGGAGAAGCATGATGGAAAACAAATCACACGCCTTCCTGGCCGGCGTGTTCACGATCGGCCTGGTGATCCTGGTGCTGTTCTCGATCTTCTGGTTCAGCAGCGACCACGCCGTGCGCGTGCCGTACGACCTCATCACCCGATCCACCGTCAACGGCCTCGGGCCGGAGGCCGACGTCAAGTACCGCGGCCTGGACGTGGGCAAGGTGGTGTCGATCCGCTTCGATCCCGCCGTGCCGGGGCAGATCATCGTGCGCATCAGCGTCAACCAGGACGCGCCCATCACCACCACCACCTATGCCACGCTGAACTTCCAGGGCGTGACCGGGATCGGCTACGTGCAGCTCGACGACGCCACCGCGCAGAACGGCAGCGGCCAGCCCTCCCCGCACCTGCGTACCTCGGCCAAGTCGGTGGCGCGCATCGCCATGCGCGCGGGCTTCTTCGAAGAGCTGGAGAAGCGCGGCGACACCCTGCTGACGCAGCTGGAAACCATCATGGACTCGCTCGGCGACATGTTCCAGGCCAACAACCGGCGCGACCTGATGGAGGCGATCCGCTCGGTGCACACCACCGCCGACGACTACTCGCGCCTGGCGCACTCGCTCGAGCCGGCGGTGCGCCAGCTGCCGCAGGTGACCGATAACCTCAACGCCACACTGGCCTCCGCCCGGCGCCTCACCCAGGAGCTGGCCAGTCCCGACGGCACGGTGCTGCGCACCGTCGACCGTGTCGGCCGCGACCTCCAGGGCGTCGCCGATTCGGTGCAGGCGGCCGCCGGCGGCGTCACGCAGGACACGCTGCCGCAGGTCAACGGCCTGACCCGCGACGCGCGCCAGACCATGCGCAGCATCGACCGTGCCGCCAGCCAGTTCAACGACAGCCCGCGCAGCRTGCTGTTCGGCGGCCCGGCGGCCGCGCCGGGCCCGGGCGAGCCGGGCTTCAGCGCACCCTGAGGATCAGGGAAAGCCACCATGCCGCGTACCCACGCCAATCCCCCGAGGCAATCCATGATGCGCACCGTCTCCCTGTTCCGGCCCCGCTTCGGGCCCTGCTTCAGCGGCATGGCGCTGGCCGCCCTGCTGCTGGGCGGCTGCGCGCTCTCGCCCTCCGCGCCCACCATCACCTATGACCTCGGGCCGCCCGCCGGCGCCGCGCCGGGCGCCACGCCGCTGCCCAGGCTGCGCGTGGCACAGACCGACGGTCCCACCTGGATGGACGGCAACGGGCTCTACTACCGCCTTCACTACGCGCAGGCCGAGCGCCTGCAGCCGTACGCCACGCAGCGCTGGGTGATGTCGCCGATACGCTTGTTCGACGAGCGCCTGCGCGAGGCCGTTGCCTCGCGTGGCGCGCTGACCTGGTACGCCGACACCACCGCGCCCTCGCTCAAGGTGGACATGCTGGAATTCGAGCAGGTCTTCGACGCCGCCAGCGCCAGCCGCGGCGTGATCCGCGTGCGCGCCACGGTGTTCCGCAACGGCCTGATCGGGCAGAAGACCTTCGTGGCGGAGCAGCCCGCGCCCAGCGCGGACGGCGCCGGCGGGGTCAAGGCGCTGGCCGCGGGCAGCGATGCCGTGATCGCGGCGATCCTCGACTGGGTGGCGGCGCTGCCGCCGCAGCAATAAGCGATACCGCATGGCATCGGCTCCCCCGCCGCCTTCCCCGCCACCTACGCTGCCGCCGGCGCAGCGCCACTCTCCGCTGGCGCGGGTAGGCCTGCTGTGCTTCACCTTGCTGATCGTCTACGGCAGCCTCTATCCGTTCAGCGGCTGGACCGACAACGRCATCTCGCCGCTGGCCTTCCTCACCGCGCCCAAGCCGCGCTACCTGACCGAGTTCGACATCATCACCAATGTGCTGGGCTACTGCCCCTTCGGCGCGCTGGTGGTGCTGGCCCTGCATCCGCGCGTCTCCGGCGCGCGCGCCACGCTGCTGGCGCTGGCGGCGGGCGCGGTGCTGTCGGGCACCATGGAGGCGCTGCAGACCTGGCTGCCCAACCGCATTTCGTCCAATATCGACCTCATCACCAATGCGCTGGGCGCCCTGCTCGGGGGCGCCGTGGTGGCACCGTTCTCGGCCGCGCTGATCGACCGCGGCTCGCTGCGCCAGCTGCGCATGGCGTGGTTCGAGCCGCATGCCAGCTTCGCCATCATCCTGATACTGCTGTGGCCGTTCGCGCAGATCTTCCCGCAGGACTACCTGTTCGGCATGGGCGGCATCGTGCGCGAGTGGCTGACCGATCCCGACTCATGGCCGGTGCAGTGGCTGCAGGGCGTACTGCCGGGGCTGCCCGGCCTGATCGAAGGCATCGGCCTGCTGCGGCCCGAGGACGCCCAGGGGCAGCAGTTGCTCGAATCCCTGGTGACGGCGTGCGGCTGGGTCGGCACCGGCTTGTTTGCCTCCGCCGCCATGCGCCGCCAGGCGCCGATGCTGCGTATCCTGGCAGGGCTGCTGGCCGCCACGCTGCTGCTCAAGGCGGTGGTGGCGGAAGTGCAGTTTCCCGATGACAACGCCTTCAACTGGCTGTCAGATGCCGGCCGCTTCGCGCTGCTGACCGGCTCGCTGGTGCTGGTGCTGCTGCTGCGCCTGCCGCGCTGGCTGCGCGGCGCGCTGGCGCTGGCCACGCTGATGGTGCTGCTGGTGTTGTGCAACCTGCTGCCGGCCAACCCTTATTCCTGGATTTCGGAGCAAGGCTGGCGGCTCGGGCGCTTCATCCACTTCAACAGCCTGTCGCAATGGCTGGGCTGGATGTGGCCGTTCCTGGCGCTGTTCTACCTGATCTGGCGTTTCGAGCAGTTCCAGCTGGACCGCCGCAGCCTGCGGCGCGCGCGGCGCAAGGCGCAGCGCCAGGCTGGCGGCTAGGAAAGGACACCGCCGCCGGCCTGGGCGCGCGGCGGCTTTTTCCCGCGGCCGCCGCCCCGGGGTTCGCCCTGTTCGGCCGGTTCGCCCGGCACGCTCAGTGCGTCTGGCCGCCCTGCTCGCAGATGTCGGTCGTTGTCGCGAGGGCGGTCGCCACCGCGCGGCGGATGCCGTCGATCATCGTGGCCAGTGCCAGGCTGGGCTGGCCCGGATGGCGCGCGGCCTGCTCCGGCAGGTAGGGAATATGGATAAAGCCGCCTCGCACGCCCGCGGGTACGCCCTGCGTGGCCAGCAGGTGCATCAGGCCATAGAAGACATGATTGCAGACGAAGGTGCCCGCGGTCTGCGACACCGAGGCGGGCACGCCGGCCGCGCRCATGTCGCGCACGATCGCCTTGATCGGCAGGCTGGCGAAGTACGCGGCGGGGCCGTCTTCGGCAATGCGGACATCGACGGGCTGCGCACCGGCGTTGTCGGCGATGCGCGCATCGTCCACATTGATCGCCACGCGCTCCACCGACATTTCCGGGCGCCCGCCCGCCTGCCCCACCGCGATGACCAGCACCGGCCTGAGCGCGTCGAGCAGGTCGGCCATGGCGTCGTTGGCGGCGCCGAACACGCAGGGCAGCTGGCGTGCCACGACGATGGCCGCATCGGGGCCGTCGGGATCGCCGGGGGCGCTGCCGAAGCGCTCGCCGTCGAGCGCGCGCAYCGCCTCCCAGGATGGATTGACGGGTTCGCTCTCGAACGGCTCGAACCCGGTCAGCAGCACGGTGCGCATGGCGGCCACTCCCTTACATCAGGAAATACAGCAGGGCGATATTGGCGACCAGTATCATCAGCGCGGTCGGCACCTGCGCGCGGATCACGGCGTTCTTGTCGTCCAGCTCCAGCAGCGCGGCGGGCACGATGTTGAAGTTGGCCGCCATCGGCGTCATCAGCGTGCCGCAGTAGCCCGAGAACATGCCGATGGCCGCCATCACCGCCGGGTTGCCGTGGAAAATGTTCACCAGGATGGGCACGCCCACGCCGCCGGTCATGACCGGGAAGGCCGCGAAGCCGTTGCCCATGATCACCGTGAACAGCGCCATGCCTACGCAGTACACCACCACGGCCACCAGCCTGTAGTCCATGTTGATGTAGGCGGTGGTCAGATGGGCCACGGCCTTGCCCACGCCGGCGTCGGCGAACACCAGGCCCAGCATGGCCAGCATCTGCGGCAGCACCAGCGCCCAGCCGAGCGACTCGGTCAGCCGGCGCGATTCGCGCACGCCCTGCACCACGCTGTCGCGGGTGAGCCAGCACGCCACGGCCAGCGCCACCAGGCAGCCGATGCCGAGCGAGACGAAGGTCACGTTCTTCGGATCGAGCAGCGCCAGGCCGGCGATCTTCACGTCCTTGAACAGCACAGTGCCGATCACGGTCACCAGCGGGATCAGCAGGGCCGGGATGAACAGCTTGTTGCCCAGGCGCTTGGCCGAGGCACGGCGCTCGCCCTCCGGCAGCGTGCCGTGCTTGCCGTGGCCCACGCCGCCGAAGCCGGCGATCAGCGCCATCACCACGGCGCCCACACCGACCACGGCCGGCGGCAGCTTGTCGCCGATCAGGAAGACCAGCGCATAGAGCGCCCAGAACAGGCCGGTGCTGAAGCGGCGCGGATGCTCGCGGTCGGCGAAGGTCATCAGCGCGGTGATGGCCAGCACCAGGCCGGCCAGCCAGAAGAGATAGTTGATGGATACGATCATGGCTTACTCCCCGCTCTTCACGTTGGCGGCGGTGCCGGCACCGGTGGCACCGGCGGCGGCGCGGCCGCCCATCTCGCGTGCCAGCCAGCCATCCAGGCGCTTGAGGCGCACCGCGTGGATCAGGAAGGCGCAGACCGCGGTGGGAATGCCCCACACGGCGATATGCAGCGGCTCTACGTCGATGTTGGACGACAGCAGGAAGGTGTGCATCAGCGCGATGGCGCCGAAGGCCACGAAGATGTCCTCGCCGAAGAACAGGCCGACGTTGTCGGTGGCGGCGCAGAAGGCCAGCACACGCTGGCGCACCGGTTCGGGCAGCTTGCCGAAGCGGGTCTCGGCCGCGCCTTCGGCCATCGGCGCGAGCAGCGGGCGCACCATCTGCGGATGGCCGCCGAGGCTGGTCAGGCCAACCGCGGCGGTCAGCTCGCGCACGCCGAGGTAGACGATCAGCAGGCGCCCGACCGTGGCCGAGGCGATGCGCGAGATCCACGCCTGCGCGTGCTCGCGCAGGCCGTGCCGCTCGAGCAGGCCGATCACCGCCAGCGGCAGCAGGATGATCAGCGGCAGGTTGCGCGTCTTGACGAAGGCGGTGCCGATCGCGGTGAAGATCTGCGTGACCGGCATGCTCGCCGCCAGGCCCGTGGCGATGGCGGCAAGTGCCACCACCATCATGGGATTGAAGCGCAGCACGAAGCCGAGGATGATGATACCGACCCCGACTAGGGGCCAGAGGTTGACTGCCTGTTCCATGGGAGACACCAATAGAGTGTGATGGAGGCGAGTGCCCCGCGCCGCGTCATGTTGCTCGACGTCCCGCGGGGCACGGTAATGCCGGGGCCTGAGGCACGCGCGCGGCGCGCCCCTCAGGCTCCGGCGCGGATTGCGATGCCTTCGGCGCCGAGCCGCTCGCGGATGCGGCGCGCAAAGGCAAGCGCGTGTGCGCCGTCGCCGTGCAGACACACGGTTTCGGCGCGAATCGGTACCCAGGTGCCGTCGATGGCGCGCACGCGCTGCCCGCGCACCATGTCCAGCGTCTGGCCCAGGGCCACGTCTTCGTCCTCGTGCAGCGCGCCGGGCGTGCCGCGCTTGACCAGCGAGCCGTCCGGGTTGTAGCCGCGGTCGGCGAAGACCTCTTCCTTCACCTTGAGGCCGGCCTCGCGCGCGACCTTGACCATGACGCTRCCGGCCAGGCCGAAGAAGACCAGGTCGGAATCGAAATCGCGCACGGCGCGCACGATGGCGTCGGCCAGCACGGGATCCTTCGCGGCCTGGTTGTAGAGCGCGCCGTGCGGCTTGACGTGGGCAAGCTGCCCGCCCTGCGCGCGCACCAGCGCCGCCAGCGCGCCGATCTGGTAGAGCACGTCGGCGTACACGGCGTCGGGCGCCAGTTGCATCTCGGTGCGGCCGAAGTTCTCGCGGTCGGGGTAGCTCGGATGCGCGCCGATGGCCACGCCGGACTCCAGCGCCCAGCGCACGGTCTGCAGCATGGTGGCGGCGTCGCCGGCATGCCAGCCGCAGGCCACGTTGGCCGAGCTGATCAGGGCCAGCAACTCGCGGTCGTTGCCGCAGCCTTCGCCGAGGTCGGCATTCAAGTCGATATGCATTGCGTTACTCCTCGTTCTGTCTTTGCCGGGGATGCGGCCGTGGCCGTGTGGGTCTGTCCTGGATTGCGGCGGGCGGCTCAGCCCACCGCGACGCGCGTGCGGGTGCGCCGCCGCGCCGCGATCATCAGGCCATCGCCCTGCCATTGCAGGGCCTGGTCAACCTGTTGCAGGTAGCGGTCCAGTTCTGCCTGCGCCGCGGCGGCCTGTTCGAGCGAAACGCGCACGAAGCGTACCGGCGCGCCCAGCGGCACCTGCGCCAGGCGCCACAGGTCAGCGCCGATCACCACGCCGATCTTCGGATAGCCGCCGGTGGTCTGTGCGTCGGCCATCAGCGCGATGGGCTGGCCGGCCGGCGGCACCTGCACCACGCCGGGCAGCACACCGTGCGACAGCAGGTCCGCCGCGCGCGCGGGGTCGCGCGCCAGCGCCGGGCCCTGCAGGCGCAGGCCCATGCGATTGCTGTTGGGCGTGATCACCCACTCGGACTGCCACAGCGCATCGCGCGAGGCAGGGTCGAAATCGTCGTACTCCACGCCGGGCAGCATGCGGATCGGCACGGCGTTGCCAAGCTTCGTCACCGGCAGCGCCCAGGCCGGCGCCTGCACGCCGAGCCAGTCGCTGCCGTCGGCCACGCCGGGACGCCCGGCGCCGAGCCGGTCGCCCTCGCGCAGCGCGCGGCCGCCGAGCCCGCCAAAGCCGGCCTTGAGATCGGTGCTGCGCGAACCCATCACCGGAGCCACGTCGATGCCGCCGGCCACGCACAGGTAGCTGCGCGTGCCGCCCTGCGCAGCCGACAAGGTCAGCGTTTCGCCGCGCCGCACGTCGAAGGCATGCCATGACCACACCGGCACGCCATCCAGGTTGGCCTTGCATTCGGCGCCGCTGAGGGCCACCCGCATATCGGCGTGGAAGCGCACGGACGCGCGGCCGAGCGTGAATTCGATGGCGGCATCGCCGGCAGCGTTGCCGAGCAGGCGGTTGCCGATGGTGAGGGCGACGCTGTCGAGCGCGCCCGTGGTGCCCACGCCGAAACGGCGAAAGCCGGGACGGCCGAGGTCCTGGACCGAGGCGAGCGCGCCTGGACGGATGATCTCAATCACGCGAAGGTCCTCCGCGCGAATGCGCCGGAACGTGCAGTACGGTTCATGCCACCAGCTCCTCGACCACGAAGCGCACCGTGTCACCGGGCGCGAACAGCGAGGGCGGATCGCGGTCGGCCACGAACAGTTCGCTGGCCGTGCGCCCGATCAGCTGCCAGCCGCCCGGCGCCGCGGCCGGGTAGATGCCGGTCTGCTCGCCGCCGATGCCGACCGAGCCGGCCGGCACGGACAGCCGCGGCTCGCCGCGGCGCGGCGTGGCCAGCGCCGGGTCCAGCCCGCCCATATAGGCGAAGCCGGGCTGGAAGCCGAGGAAGTACACCACGTACTCTGCCTCGCTGTGGCGGCGCACCACTTCCTGCGCGCTCAGCCCGGTGTGCGCGGCGACCTCGGCCAGGTCGGGGCCGTGTTCGCCGCCGTAGCGCACCGGGATCTCGACCAGCTTGCCGGTGGCGGCGCTCGCCTCGCCGGAGGCCCAGGCGAGCCTGAGGTTGCGCTCGAGCGCTTCGGGATCGGCCTCGCGGTCGAACACCACGGTGAGGTTGTTCATGCCCGGCACCGCGTCCACCACGCCGCGCCATTCGGCCGCGCGCTGGGCCATGGCCCAGATGCGGCGCTGTACGTCGAGCGAGGCAGGCGGCGGCACGCTGCAAAGCAGCGCGCGTTCGGCCAAGCGGTGAACGGAACATCGGGACATGGGCGGCACCGGGAAGGGACCTGCCTTGCAGTGTAGGCGGGCGCACCGGACTCGTCAGGCGCGGCGCCGGCCAGGAGGCGGTCCGTGAGTACAATCTATTTTCATCGACAATTTGTCGATAAATTCATGATAACTAAACAAGGAGATGATGGGGCTAGGGGTAGACCCTAGGAAGCCGGTGACGCTACCGGTGGTGTTTGCCGGACGTCACGCCATCCTGGTGCATCCGGCACCGGGGCGGCGCACGCCCGGGTCCCGCCGCATGCCGTGCGGACCCGGCCCGGGCCACGGCGGTGCAGGAAGGGCGATCCGGCCGCATCCGCCCGGGAGATCGGCCAGATCCGATTTTCTTGCGCCGGTTGCCGGTATCGTGGCGCGCCTGCAACGCCGGGACACACGCCTCGCGCGTTCCGCGCGGACGAAAAAAAACCGGCCGGTGGAAACCGGCCGGTCTGCGCAGCTGGGCGAACGCCCCGGGCTCAGGCGAAGCCGGCCTGGTGCGCCTGCTCGTCGGCGTGATAGGAGCTGCGCACCATGGCGCCAACGGCAGCATGGGTGAAGCCCATCTTGTAGGCCTCTTCCTCATACATCTTGAAGACGTCCGGATGTACGTAGCGCATCACCGGCAGGTGGTGGCCCGACGGCGCCAGGTACTGGCCGATGGTCAGCATGTCGATGTCGTGGGCGCGCATGTCGCGCATGACTTCGAGGATTTCCTCGTCGGTCTCGCCCAGGCCCACCATCAGGCCGGACTTGGTGGCCACGTGGGGATTGCGGCGCTTGAACTCCTGCAGCAGCTTGAGCGAGTGCGCGTAGTCCGCGCCCGGGCGCGCCTGCTTGTACAGGCGCGGCACGGTTTCCATATTGTGGTTCATCACGTCGGGCGGGCCCGATTGCAGGATGTCCAGCGCCTTGTCCAGGCGGCCGCGGAAGTCCGGCACCAGCACTTCGATGCGGGTCGCGGGGGACAGCTCGCGCGTGAGCGTGATGCAGTCCACGAAATGCTGGGCGCCGCCGTCGCGCAGGTCGTCGCGGTCGACGCTGGTGATCACCACGTAGTTCAGGCGCAGCTGGGCGATGGTGCGGGCCAGGTTGCCCGGCTCGTTGGCGTCGAGCGGGTCGGGGCGGCCGTGGCCCACGTCGCAGAACGGGCAGCGGCGCGTGCACTTGTCGCCCATGATCATGAAGGTGGCCGTGCCCTTGCCGAAGCATTCGCCGATATTGGGGCAGCTCGCCTCTTCGCACACCGTGACCAGGTTGTTCGCGCGCAGCACATCCTTGATCTCGTAGAAGCGCGAGTTGCCGGTGGCCGCCTTGACGCGGATCCACTCGGGCTTCTTGAGCTTCTCGGCCGGCACGATCTTGATGGGGATGCGCGCGGTCTTGTCAGCGGACTTCTGCTTGCGGGTCGGATCGTACTGCTCCGCCTGGGGTTGCGGGGCTTCGCTGGAAGAGGCGATCAGGGCGTCGCTCATAGTTTTCTCCGCACGCGCGATGCGTGCATGTTCGGCTGGATAGCTAGTTAACCAGAGCCGCGGCGGGTTTCGGGCCGGCAGCCGCGGCGCGCTCTTGCGCCGCTGCCAGTACGTCGCCCAGCGCCGCCGCGAGGCGCCGTGCGATATCGGCTTGTTGGGCCGCGGTCACGGGCAGGCGAGGCGCGCCCGGCGCATCGGCCACCGCGTAGGTGGCGCCCGCCGTGGCCATGTCGACCGTTTCCAGTCCGGCATAGCCGCAGGGGTTGATGCGCAGGAAGGGCGCGAGGTCCATCTGCACGTTGAGGCTGACGCCGTGATAGCTGCAGCCGTTGCGGATCTTGAGTCCGAGCGCGGCGATCTTGGCGCCCTGGTGCTCACCTTCGGAAAGGTAGATGCCAGGTGCGCCGGGCTTGCGTTCGGCTGCGAGATTATACGCCGCGAGCGTGTCCAGCACGGCCTGCTCGATCGCATTAACCAGCTCGCGCACCATCAGGTGGCGCCGGCGCAGGTCCAGCAGCAGATAGGCCACGACCTGGCCCGGGCCGTGATAAGTGACCTGCCCGCCACGATCGATGCGCACCACCGGAATGGCCTCGTCGGGTGCGAGCAGGTGCGCGGGGTCGCCGGCCTGGCCGAGCGTGTAGACCGGGGGATGTTCCACCAGCCAGATCTGGTCGGGGGTTTCGGCGGTGCGGGCGGCGGTATAGGCACGCATCGCGTCGAAGCACGGCTCGTAGTCCTGGCGGCCCTGCTCGATGACTTGTATCGATTGCATCCCGCCAGTTTAACGAAAATAAGGAAAAGGGGCGGATCGCACAGGATGCCGCCCCTTTCTGCCTTCACGCTGTCATCACGTCCCGCCGCCGTCCGCGGGCTCGCCCGGCCGGCGCGAGTGCACCAGCCGCAGGTGGCTGCGCCCGGATGCGCCGGCCCCGGCCTCAGGAGGCCGTGATCTGGTCCTGGTTAGGCGTCCATTCCGTCCCTCGAACCAGGCGCCGCGCCATGCCCGCCACCAGGTGCCCCATGCTCACGACCGGCCGGCGTGCTTCGGCGATCAGCGCCAGGCGTACGCCTTGCGCGGCGCGCGGATCCACGCTGAGGACGATCTCGTCGCCACGTTCGAGCAGGATGCTGCCGCCGCAGCGCAGCCAGTGGTCCGCCGAGTCGCCTTCACGGGTGACCCAGAGATCGGTGCCGGAGGCTTCTTCCACGTGCAGCCGCTGGGCCACGTGGATGGAAAGCGAGGTGACTTCGCCCGGGCTCAGGGTGAACAGGGTCGTTGTGAGCAATGTTTTCATGTTGGGCATCCTTCACTGACATCGGCAATTGTGCGCACCCGCCTGCCCGGAATGGGCCGCCGCTTCGTACACTCCCCTTGATGGGCCTGGCGGTGTCTGAAACGGAACCGGTGCGGGCGCAGCGCCGATGCATTGCATTCTAGTGATTGCCGAAGCCCTTCCAAAACGATATATTTTCCCGGTTCTTGCTAAATAAACTCACATGCGACGGGACTGGTCATGGCGCTGAAAGGGGCATTGGAGAAAGATCTGCCGCGCGGCTGGCACCGCGAGCTACCGCGCCTGCCGGCGCTGACCGCGCTGCGCGCGTTCGAGGCCGMGGCCCGCCACGAGAGCTTTTCGCGCGCCGCCACCGAGCTGTTCGTGACGCATGGCGCGGTCAGCCACCAGATCCGCGCGCTCGAGGAAGAGCTGGGACAGCCGCTGTTCGTGCGCAACGGCAAGCGCGTCAGCCTCACGCCCGGCGGGCGCGCCTACGCCATGCGCGTGCGCGAGGCCCTGCTGGAAATCGCCGATGCCACGCGCACGCTGCAGGCCGGCAGCCGCGACAAGCGCCTTACCATCAGCACCATGGCCTCGTTTGCCGCGCGCTGGCTCACGCCGCGCATCGGCAGCTTCATCGAGCGGCATCCCGAACTGGACGTGGAGCTGTTGTCGTCCAACACCCTGGTGGACTTCGCACGCGAGGAAGTCGATATCGCACTGCGCATGGGCAGCGGCGACTATCCCGGCCTGTACGTGGAAAAACTGCTCGACGATGTGTTCTTCCCGGTCTGCTGCCCCGCCTTCAACGGCGGCAAGCTGCCGGCACACCCGCAGGACATGGAGGGCATGCCGCTGCTGCGCGGCGAAGGCGATCCATGGAAACCGTGGTTCGAGGCCGCCGGCCTGGACTGGCCCGAACCGCGCAAGGGCCTGCTGCTCGAAGACTCTTCGCTGCTGCTGCAGGCCGCCGCCGCGGGACACGGCATTGCGCTGATCCGCTCCTCGCTGGCCTACAACGACCTGCTGTCGGGGCGTGTGGTCAGGCTGTTCAATGTCAGCATCCCCTGCCCGTGGCTGCTCTACTTCGTCTGCTCGCCCGGCATGCTCGAATCCCCGAAGGTGAAGGCGTTCCGCGCCTGGATGCTGCCGGAAATGGAAGCGTTCCGCGCCATCCTGGCGCAGTGGGAAGGCAAGCCGTAGCCGCGCTCAGTCGTCCCCGGGCGCCGCGGCGGGCTTAGCCGGCCCGGCCGCGGGCGACGAGGCGTTCGCGTCGGGTTCCGGCGCAGGCGCGGCATGCGCCCTGCCCGCGCGCGGGTGCGCCTTGTCGTAGACCTTGGCCAGGTGCTGGAAATCCAGCGCGGTATAGATCTGCGTGGTGGCCACGCTGGCATGGCCCAGCATTTCCTGCACCGCGCGCAGGTCGCCGGAGGATTGCAGCACATGCGTGGCGAAGGAGTGCCGCAGCATATGCGGATGCACGTCCGCCGGCACGCCCGCGCGGATCGCCTGCTGCTTGATGCGCAACTGCACCGTGCGCGCCGGCAGGCGCCGGCCGCGCGGATTCAGGAACATGGCATGCGCATCCTGCGGCGCCGCGCCGGGGCGCAGCATCTGCGCGCGCACCGCCAGCCAGGCGCGCAGCGCTTCCATGGCCTTGCTGCCGACCGGCACGGTGCGCCGGCGCGAGCCCTTGCCGATCACCGTGACCTCGGCGCTGTCCATGTCGATCCAGCCTTCCGAGCGGTACGCGCCATCCTCGGTGTAGCGCTGGTCCAGCTGCACCAGCTCCGACAGGCGCAGGCCGCTCGAATAGAACAGCTCATACACGGCGCGGTCGCGCACGTCCTCCGCGCCCTCGCCCGTGCTGTGCGAAACCAGCGCCACAGCGTGCTCGACCGACAAGGCCTTGGGCAGCCGGTGGCCCGACCTGGGCGCGCGCACGCCCTCGACCGGATTGGCCTCGACGCCGAGGCCATGGCGCGCGGCCCACAGGTAGAAGCCGCGCCACGCCGACAGCGTGCGGGCAATGCTGGTGCCAGCCAGCCCGCCGCCATGCAGGCGCGCGGCAAAGCCGCGAATGTGATGGGTCTGCAGCGACAGCAGGGCACAGCCCGGCGCGAAGCGCGTGGCGTATTCCTGCAAGACGGCGAGATCGCGCCCGTAGCTGGACAGCGTGTGGGCGGCCAGCTTGCGGCCGCTGGCGAGCCATTCGAGATAGCGCAGCACCAGCGGATCCGGTGCCGGCTTGTCGGCGGCAGCGGTGGCGGGTGCGGGCGATGACCCGGGATTCCGGCCGCGCGTCATGACCGGGCCATTGCGATCGCGCCGTGGCGCATGGCAGCCTCAGTCGCGCAGGCGGTTCAGCGCGGCGCCCGCCACTTCGCCGATCTGCGACAGGTAGGCCGTGCCCATGCCCTCGTGGAAGCGGCGCGCCTCCGGCGAGCCCAGCACCAGCAGGCCGAACGCGGCGCCCAGCGTGCCCGGCTCCCGCGCAGGCACGCGCAGCGTCACCATGGCCAGCGACGCGATATCGTCGCGCTCCAGCCATGCCGCCGCCTCGAAACCGCTGTTCGCGCCGCAATAGGGTGCGCGCAGGCCTTCGGCGAACAGGCGCACGTCCTCGCTCACGCCGCGCGTGACTTCCATGTGCGCGTAGCCCTCGGCCACCTGCCAGAGCTTGAGCGTCACCGCCGGCACCTCGAACACCTGCTGCAGGCCATCCTGCACCGCGTAGGGCAGCGCGTGCGAATCCACCTCCGCCAGCAGGCGCAGCTGCCACGCATGCATGCGCTGCTGCGTGCGGTCATTGTCGTGGCCGTGACGGACCAGGTCGGCCAGCTTCAGCTCCAGGCCCTTGTTCTTCTCGCGCAGGATCTCCATCTGGCGCTCCTGCAGCGACACCGCGCGGTGGCTGTGCGGGCTGGTCAGCTGCACGGCGGCGAGCAGCTCGGCGTGGTCTTCGAAGAACTGGGGGTTGGTCTGCAGGAAAGTCGCGACGTCTTGGGCGTTCATTGGCTTCAACCGGGATGTTTGGGGGGCAGTTTAGCAAAGAGGTGATGCCTGTACGCCATTGGTTTTGCGCGCCGGGCTCCGAAGTGATGCATCCACCTTCAGCGACGAAGGCTGCTCCGTCTCCCGGGCGAGGAGCCGGAACAGCCTTCGGCGTGTGCATGGAGCGGAGGTGCGCAGCCGCGTCGTCTCCGCCTAGGTCTGGATCAGCCTTTTCTGCCGCGAAATGCTCATCAGGATCCCGATCCCCATCCCCAGCGTCACCAGCGCCGTGCCGCCATAGCTCATCAGCGGCAGCGGCACCCCCACCACCGGCAGGATGCCGCTCACCATCCCCATGTTGACGAAGGCGTAGGTGAAGAAGATCAGCGTGATCGAGCCCGCCAGCAGGCGCGAGAACAGGGTCGGCGCATTGGCCGCGATATACAGCCCGCGGAAGATCAGCAGCAGGTAGAGCACCAGCAGCACGGCATTGCCGATCAGGCCGAACTCTTCCGAGAAGACCGCGAAGATGAAGTCGGTGTGCTTTTCCGGGATGAACTCGAGGTGCGTCTGCGTGCCCTTGAGCCAGCCTTTGCCGAACACGCCGCCCGAGCCGATGGCGATGATCGACTGGATGGTGTGGAAGCCCTTGCCGAGCGGGTCGGTGGTGGGGTCCAGCAGCGTGCAGATGCGGTGCTGCTGGTAGTCGTGCAGGACCGGCCAGTTCACGCCGGGCGCGCACATATCGCTCTCGAAGGTGACCAGCGCGGTGACGGCCACCACCAGCGCCATCAGCAGCGGCAGGATAATCTTCCACGACAGCCCGGCGAAATAGATCACATAGAGGCCGGCGGCCAGCACCAGCAGGCCGGTGCCCAGGTCGGGCTGCTTGGCGATCAGGCCCACCGGTACGCCCAGCAGCAGCAGCGCGGTCACGAAATCGAACCACCTGACCGAGCCCTCCCGCTTCTGGAAGTACCACGCCAGCATCAGCGGCATGGCGATCTTCATGATCTCGGAGGGCTGGATGACCATGCCGACGTTGAGCCAGCGGCGCGCGCCCTTGCGGATCAGGCCGAACATCGCCACGCCGATCAGCAAGGCCACGCCCAGCGTGTAGAGCGGCACCGCGACCCGCATCAGGGTCTGGGTCGGCAGGTAGGCGATCACCCACATCACCGCGTAGGAGAGCAGGATGTTGCGCAGCTGGTCCTCGACCCGGCCGGGCATGTCGATGGCGGCCGAATAGAGCGCCACGATGCCGGTGGCGAACAGCAGGAAGACGATCAGCGCCAGCGGTTTGTCGAAACCGGTGAGTGCCGTCTTGATGAATGACAGGACGCGGCGTCGATCCATGGCGCGTCTCCTTCAGCGTGTAGCGTTGGCGCCGCCCGCGCCGGGAGCGGCGGCGGGCTTGGCGCGTGGTTTCGGAGCGGCGGCGGCGACCGGGGCCGCAGCGGCCTGGGCGGGCGCGGGCGCCGGGTGGCTGTGGCCGAGCGCCTGGGCCATGCGCTGGTCCAGCGTCTGCACCGCCGAGGCCGGCGCGATGGCGGCCGGGTCGATCACCGCC
>NZ_JBFTND010000017.1:0-50426 GCF_056397305.1 Cupriavidus sp. 05N40 | reverse complement strand
GTTCCATGCGCTGTGGATCGGCGCCATCCTGGCCAGCGTGGTGCTGATGATCGTGGTGCGGCAGGAGGAACGCGCCGGGCACGATACCGTGGCGCCGTGGCTGGCGCTCGCCGTGTGCGGCGCCAGCCTGGTGGCGCCGATGCTGGCCTGGGCCTGGTACGTGCGGGTCTGGCAGCAATCCGTCACGGTGCGGCTGGCGCGCTGGCGGTCGCTGCCAGGCGTGCAGTGGGGCTGGTTCGGCCTCTACGTGGTGATCGGCGGCTTTGCCATGTTCGCCGGCTCGCTGCCGTCGCTCTACGCATGGTTCATCGGCGTGGAGCTGTATGCCCTGCTGGCCGCTTTCGCGCTGCTCTACCTGCCCGCGCTGCAGCGCATCGGCGTGGCCGGCGCGCTGACCATCGGCGGCATGTACATGGTCTTGTCGGTGCCGCTGTTCGCGCCGTTCGCGCATACGCTGGCGTTTGCGCTGGGCCTGYTGCTGGCCGGCGCCAACCTGTCGCTGGTGCTGCCGGCGCGCGCCTGGCTGCGCCAGCGCCACCGCGCCCGCCTGCTGCAAGGGCAGTGCGCCGCGCTGGCGGTCGGCGCCATGCTGCTGCTGGCGCAGATGCAGTGGGATCTGGCGAGCGAGCCGTGGCTGGCGGTGGCCGGCTGGCTGTGGCTGAACGCCGCCGTGTTCGGCGTCGATCCCATCCTTAACGGCCGCCTCAAGGGCTGGTGGCTGGCCTTGCTGCTGGTCCTGTGCAGCGTGGCCGGCGCCATGCCGGTGCATGCCGAAACCACGCCGCTGTTCCGCGCCGAGGCAGTGGCCTGCGTCTATCTGCTGCTGGCCTGCCTGTTCGAGTGGTCGGACCTGCGCGAGGACAGGCGCCGCGCCGGGCCGCCCGGACGGCGCGCCTGACTGGCGCGCGCATGGGCAAAGAGCCTCGCCTGGGGCCTTGCCCGGTCCGCCGCCCCGGGGTAGGGCTGCGGGGCGAGCCCGGCGAATGCCGGGAAAAGCGCCCCTTCCATTGCGGACCAAGAAACCTGCGCATGGCGCATAATCCCGCACTCGCACATTTCACCCCAGAAGGAGCAGTCCGTGTCCGTGCAGGAAGTCAGTTACGACCACGCCATCGAGCTAGCCAATGCCGAGCGCTACGACGAGGCGCTGGTCATTCTCGACCAGCTCTCGCAGGCGCAGCCGCAGGTGGTGGATTTCGATTGCCTGCGGGCGCGCCTGCACTTCGACCGCGGCGATGCCCAGCAAGCCTTCGCCGTGCTCGATGCGGCGCTGGCCAAGCTGCCCGGACTGAACCTGCATCCCGCGCACCGCTGGTCATCGCGCGGTGTGATCGCGCACCGCTACGGCATGTTGCTCACGAGCATGGAGCGCTTCCAGGAGGCGCAGCCCTGGCTGGACGAGGCGGCGCTGCGCAACGGCCTGTCTTCCGGCGAATGGAGCGCCCGGCTGCACGCGGGACTCGTGCGTTGCCGGCTGGGTGATTTCGCCGGCGCCGGCGCCTATTGGTACGACCTGCTGTACCGCGCGCCGGACCTGGGCGTGCAAGAGATCCTGGCCCAGGCGCTGGCCCACGTGAACGCCGCCGGCGAGCAGGCCGAGCCGATGCTGCGCCTTTGCCTGGCGCGCGCCGGCCTGGACAATCCCGACCTGCTCGAACTCGACGAAGCCGCCGGCGACGCCTTTGCCGCCGAGCAGGCGGGCATCGTGCTGGCTGCGCAGCCCGACCATCCCCACGCCCGCCGCATCCGCGCGCCGCTGCGCTACCGCGCCGGCGACCTCGAGGGCGCCTGGGATGATTTCGCCACTTATCAGCGCCAGGTGCCGGACCCGAAAGCCCAGGTGCGCGAGCTGGAATGGCGTCACCAGGCCGGCGAAGAGCAGCCATGGCAGCGCTTTGCCTTCGTGCAGAACGCGACCGACGCGGCCGGCTACTACAACGCCGGCGTGGCGCTGGCCGAATTCATCGATGCCGTGCCGGCAGCCGAGGCCGCGCTGGCGCCCCACGTGGTCGCGGCATACCGGCTCGGCCTGGCGCGCTTCGAGCAATACTTCGCCACCGGCGAGGGCGGCTACGACGATGCCGATCCGCATCTCTATTCGATGCTGTGCCACAACCTGGCGCAGCGCCTGGACGGCGCGGACCTGCGCGCCGAACGGATCGCGCTGCACGAGAAAGGCATCGCGGTCAGCGAATTCATCGAGCACTGGATCGACCTGCTCGACTGCCTGGTGGCCGCGGGCCAGCATGCGAAGGCGGTCGAGGTGGCCGGCGACGTGCTCAACCGCTACCCGCTCGAGCGCGACCCGGCCAATGTGGGCTGGGTGTTCAGCCGGCTGGTGAATGCATGGAAGGGCATCGGCGGCAGCGAAGTGACCTCGGCGGCGCGCGATGCGCTTGCGCACATGGACGCCCGCGCCGATGCCTTGCCGGTGGAGGAGCGCAGCCAGACCGGCCACGCACTCGCGCACGCGCGCGCGCATTTCGCCGGGCTGCTGCGCAACGGCATCGCGGGCATGGACCAGCACGACCGCACCGATGCGCTGGCCGAGATCGAGGCGCTGCAACGGCGTGCGCTGCTGATCGAGGACGCCTGGCTGTGCAACGAATTCGGCCTGATCTGGCGTGACCTGGGCGCGCCCGAGCGCGCGCTGCCGCTGTTCGAGCAGGCCATCGCGCTGACCGAAGGCGATGCGTGGGACCAGGCCCTGCCGCGCGTGCAGCGCGGCCTGATCCGCAACGGCGAAAAGCAGTACGCCGGGGCGCTGGCCGATTTCGAAGCGGCCTTTGCCGCGCGCGACCGCTGGGAAGGCGACGCTTATCTTGGCGCGGTCGAGGCCGCGCTCGGGCTGGCGCAGCGCGAGACCGCGCTGGCGTATTTCGAGAAAGCCCGCGCCGCCGGCGCCGACCAGGGCAGGATGCGCGCGCAGTACGCGCGCATGGAATCCGGCCTGCGTGCCACGCGGCCCGCCTGGAAGTTCTGGGGCGTCTAGCAAGCCACCCGCCGGACCGGCACGAGAAAACGCCATCGCACCAGATGGCGTTTTTTTACGCCTGTACGCATCATGTTCCCTGCAACTTAGGTGCGCTGTCGGACAAACTCTGACACGGAATGTCATGTGGCTCCGTTACCATGTAGTCCATGAATGGATTGAGCCAACTATTTCCAAGCCTGCCGCTGGCACCGGGCGGGCTGTTCTGGGTCGGACTTGCCCTGGTGGGCGCGGGCCTGGCGGGCGAGGTGTGCCGCATGTACCTGCGGCTGCCGCGCATCGTCGGCTATGCGGCCACCGGCCTGCTCGCCGGCATGCTCGGCCGCGGCATCGTGGACGAGGACATGATCGCGCAGACGCGCATCCTGATCGACATGGCGCTGGCGCTGGCGCTGTTCGAGCTCGGGCACCGGCTGTCGCTGAGCTGGCTGCGGGCCAACCGCTGGCTGCTGTTTACCAGCGCGTTCGAGAGCCTGCTGACATGGGGCCTGGTGGCGGCCGCGCTGCAGTGGATGGGCGTGACGCCCGCCGTGGCCATCCTCGCCGGCGGCATCGCGGTCAGTACCTCGCCCACCATCGTGCTCCAGCTCAAGAACGAGCTGCGTGCCGAGGGCCAGGTGACCGAGCGGCTACTCGCCATGACGGCGCTCAACAGCATCTACGCCGCGACCATCGTGCAGCTCGCCACCGGGTGGCTGCATTCCGAATACGGCAACCTGGGCGCCGCGCTGCTGCACCCGCTCTATTTGCTGCTGGGCTCGTGCCTGCTGGCCTGGGGCGTGGGCAAGCTGGGCCACGCCATCTATGCGCGCATGGCATCGGACGATCACTACAGCTTCCTGGTGCTGGTGGGACTGGTGCTGTTCACGCTGGCCCTCACGCGCGTGCTCAAGCTGTCGATGCCGCTCTCGCTGATGCTGGCCGGTGTGGTGTTCAAGCACCAGGACAGCCAGCCGCGCGTATGGCCCGCCCATTTCGGCAGCGCCGGCAGCCTGCTGATCATCGTGATGGTGGTGTCGCTCGGCCTGCCGCTGACCGTACATGACTGGGCCATCGGCGGCGGCGCCGCGGTGGTGCTGGTGCTGCTGCGCCACCTGGCCAAGCTGGCCGGCGTGGCCTCGCTGGGCTCGTTCTCCGGCCTGAGCCTCAGGCAATGCGTGGCGCTCGGGGTGGCGCTGGCGCCCATGTCGGGCCTGGCCTACTTGCTGATGAGCGACGTGGCGCGCCTTTATCCGTCCACGGGCGAGCCGCTGGCCGCCATCATCCTGTGCTCGCTGGCGCTCGAGCAACTGCTCGGCCCGGCGTTGGCCGCCTGGGCACTTCGCTACGCCGGCGAAGTCAGAAGCAATGGAGGAGGCCGCTGATGTCACTCGAACCGTTCAAGCACTCCGAAGCGCTGACCTTTGGCGTGGAGCTGGAGCTGCAGCTGGTCAACCGTCATGACTATGACCTGGCGCCGTTCGCGCCCGACTTGCTGCGTGCGCTGAAAGGCGCCCGGCATGCCGGCGACATCAAGCCCGAGATCAGCCCCTCGATGATCGAGATCAGTACCGGCATCTGCCACAGTTATGCACAGGCGCTGGATGAACTCGGCACCATGCGCGACCTGATGGTGGACGCTTCGCGCTCGCTCAACCTCGGCATCTGCGGCGGCGGCACGCACCCGTTCCAGCAATGGGCCGACCGCACCATCTCGGATTCGCCTCGCTACCAGTACATTTCCGAGCTGTACGGCTACCTCGCCAAGCAGTTCACGGTGTTCGGCCAGCACGTGCATATCGGCTGCCCGAGCGCCGACGAATCGCTGTTCCTGCTGCACGCGATCGGACGCTACGTGCCGCACTTCGTCGCGCTGGCGGCTTCGTCGCCGTTCGTGCAGGGCGTGGATACCGGTTTCGCCTCGGCGCGGCTGAATTCCGTGGCGGCCTTCCCCATGAGCGGGCGCGCACCGCACCTGCTCACCTGGGACGCCTTCACCGCCTACTTCGAGAAGATGCACGCCACGGGCGTGATCGAGAGCATGAAGGATTTCTACTGGGATATCCGTCCCAAGCCGGAATTCGGCACCATCGAAGTCCGCGTGATGGATACGCCGCTGACCGTGCAGCGCGCGTGCGACATTGCCGCCTATATCCAGGCGCTGGCGCGCTACCTGCTGCTGTCGCGCCCGTTCATGCCGCAGGAAGACGATTACCTGGTCTATACCTTCAATCGCTTCCAGGCCTGCCGCTTCGGCCTTGAAGGCGAGTACGTGCATCCCAACGAACTGACGCGCATGCCCATCGCCGATCACATCGTGACGATCTGCGACGCGCTGGTGCCGCATGCAGAAGCGCTGGGCTCGCTCGACGCGCTGGCCAATATCCGCGCGCTGGCGCAAAGCCGCAACGGCGATGCCGAACGCGTGCGCCAGATCGATGCCGACACCCGCAGCCTGCGCGAGACGGTGCGGCAGACCTGCGACAGCTGGGCGAGCTGAGGCACGCAGCTGCCTCCGGCCAGTTGGCCGCTTGCCCAATTGCCCAATTGCCCGCTAGACCTAGACCCCGTGCGGCACGTGGTCACCGTCACGCAGGCCCAGGCGCTGGTTGGCCGGCACTGCCACGTCGATCAGCTTCGGCCTGGGCAGGTTGAGCTGCTTCATGATCTCGATGAACTGGATGCGCGTATGGCCGGCTACGCGGCTGTTGTGCTGGCGTTCGTGACCGATGGTGGATGCCGTGCGGCCCTTGTAGTCGTGCGCGGGATAGACCAGCGTGTCGTCCGGCAGGGTGAAGAGCTTGCGGGTGAGGCTGTCGTACAAGGTGCCGGCGTCGCCCGACTGGAAATCGGTGCGGCCGCAGCCGTCGATCAGCAGCGCGTCGCCGGTGAAGACGCGTCGCACCGGGCCGGCCGGCGTGGCCTCTTCCCACAGGTAGCTCATGCTGCCGGCGGTGTGGCCGGGCGTATGGATGGCGCGCAGCACCTGCGTGCCGAACGGCAGCGTGTCGCCGTCGATCAGCTGTTTCTCCGCGGGACGGATATCGCAGCCCGACGGCGCCGCGCTGTGTGCGCCGGTTTGCATCGCAACATGGCCGGCGGAGGTGATGTGGTCGGCGTGCGCGTGTGTTTCCACCACCCACGCCAGCCGGGCGCCGCTGGCCTGCAGGCAAGCCATGTCGCGCGCGAGCTGCCGGTCGACCGGGTCGATCAGCAAGGCTTCGCGCGTGGCGGCGTCGATCAGCAGGTAGGTGAAGGTTGACGAGGTCTCGTCGAACAGCTGGTAGAAGGTCTGCATGACGGTCTGCACGACGGCACGGTCGGATCGGGAATGCAAGAAACAGCGCCGCGGCGCGCGCGGCACCAGTCCGCCGGTTCAGGCGATGTCCACCACTTCGCTGATCTGCACTACCGGCACTGCATTAGTGTAGTTGGGGATGTCCTGTTGCAGTTCCTTTCCCGCGGCCCGGGAGGCGGCCACGAAGTCCGGCAGCGAGTCGAACAGGAAGTGGCACATCGCGGCATAGGCCGGATCGGATCCCGGAGCGCCGCCGCCCAGCCCGCGCTCCACCGCCACGCCACGATAGCCCGGCTGCGCGCTGTACAGCTCGACAGCGCGCGGCATGTGGCGCGTGCGGTAATAGTCGAAATCGAACTTGCCGTCCTTGCTGTACGGGTAGAGGATGCTGATCTTGATCATGCCGGGTCTCCGTTTCGGTTGTAAGCCGGGCAAGCGTAGCAGAAAGCACTGGAGACGGCACCGCGCCGCCCGCCACGCCTGCCGCCCCGGCGGCAGATCCCCGGTGCGCGCCGGCTCAGCACTCCACGATATTCACCGCCAGCCCGCCGCGCGCCGTTTCCTTGTACTTCGTCTTCATGTCCGCGCCGGTCTCGCGCATCGTCTTGATCACCGAATCGAGCGACACGTAGTGCGCGCCGTCGCCGCGCAGCGCCATGCGCGCCGCGTTGACGGCCTTCACCGAGGCCATTGCATTGCGCTCGATGCACGGGATCTGCACCAGCCCGCCGACCGGGTCGCAGGTCAGGCCCAGGTTATGTTCCATGCCGATCTCGGCGGCGTTCTCCACCTGCTCCGGCGTGCCGCCCATCACGGCGGCAAGCGCGCCCGCGGCCATCGAGCAGGCCACGCCGACCTCGCCCTGGCAGCCCACTTCGGCGCCGGAGATGGAGGCGTTGAGCTTGTACAGCATGCCGATCGCGCCGGCCGTCAGCAGGAAGTCGATCACGCCCTGYGGGTTGGCCCCGGGCACGAAGCGGTCGTAGTAGTGCAGCACGGCCGGGATGATGCCGGCCGCGCCGTTGGTGGGCGCCGTCACCACGCGGCCGCCGGCGGCGTTCTCCTCGTTCACGGCGATGGCGTACAGGTTGACCCAGTCCATCACCGAGAGCGGATCGGCCAGCGCGCGCTCGGCATGCTCGGTGAGGTTGCGGAACAGCTCGGGCGCACGCCGCCTGACCTTGAACGGGCCCGGCAGCTCGCCGTCGGTGCGGCAGCCGCGCGCCACGCAGGCCTGCATCACGGCCCAGATGCGCAGCAGCCCGGCGTTGACATCGGCTTCGCTGTGCCACACGCATTCGTTTTCCATCATCAGGCGCGCGATGCTCTTCTTGCTGGCCGCCGCCATTTCCAGCATCGCGCGTCCGCTGCGGAACGGGTGCGGCAACTGCTGGTCGGCACCGAGGATCTGCGTGTTGGCCGCGCCCGCCGTGACGACGAAGCCGCCGCCCACCGACAGGTAGCGCCCCTCGCGCAAGGGCTGCCCGGCGGCATCGAAGGCATGGAACTTCATGCCGTTGGGATGCTCGGCCATGGCTTCGCGCCGGTAGAAGACGATGTGCTCCTTCTCCACGAACGGCACCGGGTGCGCGCCCAGCAGCGACAGCGTGCGGCTGGCGCGCAGCGCGGCCAGGCGCAGCTCGATGGTGTCCGGGTCGATGGTGTCGGGCGCTTCGCCCAGCAGGCCGAGGATGACCCCCTTGTCGGTGCCGTGGCCGCGGCCGGTGGCGCCGAGCGAGCCGTACAGCTCGACGCGCACGCTGGCCACCTGGGGCATCAGGCCATCACGTGCCAGGCCCTGGGCGAACATCAGCGCGGCGCGCATCGGGCCGACGGTGTGCGAACTGGAAGGGCCGATGCCCACCTTGAACAGATCGAAGACGCTGACTGCCATGGCAAGGCTCCTGGGGATCTTGGCTATCTGCAACCCACCGGCGTCAGACCGGCGCGTCGCTATCGTTGTTGAGGGGGGCGCGCCACAGCGAGGTGGCTGCGTCGCGCGGAGTGGGCGGGGCGTCCTTCCTCACCATCACGCTGATGGTGCCGTCGTTCTCGAGAATCGCGAAATGCACATCGCCAACGCGCTCGCAGCCGGCATGGCGCAATGCCTTGTGCAGGTCGTCGCGGGTGATGTAGGCGTGCTTCATCACGTCGGCAAAGACCTGGCCTTCATGGATCAGGACCTGCGGGCGGCCTTCCACGACATTCTCAAAACGCCGGCTGCGCCAGCTCAGCCAGGCCAGCACGAGATTGGCGCCGACCAGCGTCACGGCAAGGATCAGGCCCGCGGTGACGGAGTTGTCGCCCGCATTCATCGAATTCTGCACCGCGTTGGACAGCACCAGCAGCAGCACCAGGTCGAGCGATGTCAGCTGGCCGATCTGGCGCTTGCCGGAGAGCCGCAGCAGCACCAGCAGGCTGCCGTAGACAATCAGTCCGCGCAGGACGAATTCCCACCATGGGGCGCTGAGGTTCCACATGCGTGCTCCGTTTGCCGGGCGCGGCCGGGTGGCCGGGCAACCACACCGAGCATAGCGCGTTGGCGCAAGCGCCGGGGGCTGCCGCAACGGCGGACAGGCCCCGGCTCCCGCCAGCTTACTCTTCGGCGTACTCGCTCATCGGCACGCAGGCGCAGAACAGGTTGCGGTCGCCGTAGACGTTGTCGGCGCGGCCCACCGGCGGCCAGTACTTCTGCGTGCGCAGCGCGGCCACCGGGTAGGCGGCTTCCTGGCGCGTGTACTTGTGCTCCCAGGCGTCGGCGGTGATCACGGCGGCAGTGTGCGGCGCGTTCTTCAGCGGGTTGTCCTCGCGGTCGAAGCTGCCGTCCTCCACGCGGGCGATCTCGGCGCGGATGGCGATCATGGCGTCGATGAAGCGGTCCAGTTCGTGCAGGGCCTCGCTCTCGGTCGGCTCGATCATCAGCGTGCCCGGCACCGGGAAGCTCATGGTCGGCGCGTGGAAGCCGTAGTCCATCAGGCGCTTGGCCACGTCCTCGTTGGAGATGCCGGTGGTCTTCTGCAGCGGGCGCAGGTCCAGGATGCACTCGTGCGCGACCAGGCCGTGCTGGCCCGTGTACAGCACCGGGAAATGCGGCGACAGGCGGCGCGCCACGTAGTTGGCGGCGAGGATGGCGTTCTCGGTGGCGGCGGTGAGGCCGGCCGAGCCCATCATGGCGACGTACATCCACGAGATCGGCAGGATGCTGGCCGAGCCGAACGGCGCGGCGGACACGCCGCCGATGCCGTTGTCGTCGCGGCGGTAGCCCACGCTGTCCTGGTTGGGCAGGAAGTCCGCCAGGTGCGCGCCGACCGCCACCGGGCCCACGCCGGGTCCGCCGCCGCCGTGCGGGATGCAGAAGGTCTTGTGCAGGTTCAGGTGCGAGACGTCGCCGCCGAACTGGCCGGGCGCGGCGGTGCCGACCATGGCGTTCATGTTGGCGCCGTCCACGTAGACCTGGCCGCCGTGCTTGTGCACGATGTCGCAGATCTGCTGCACGCCCTGCTCGAACACGCCGTGCGTGGACGGGTAGGTGATCATGATGGCGGCGAGGTTGCGGCTGTGCTGCTCGGCCTTCTTCGCCAGGTCGGCGAGGTCGACGTTGCCGTCTTCGTCGCAGGCCACCACCACCACCTTCATGCCGGCCATCTGCGCCGAGGCCGGGTTGGTGCCGTGCGCGGAGGAGGGGATCAGGCAGATGTCGCGATGGCTTTCGCCGCGGCTGGCGTGATACGCGTGGATGATCAGCAGGCCCGCGTACTCGCCCTGCGAGCCGGCGTTGGGCTGCAGGCTCACCGCGGCGTAGCCGGTGGCCGCGCACAGCATGGCTTCGAGCTGGTCGATCATCTCGCGGTAGCCCACGGTCTGGTCCAGCGGCGCGAACGGATGGATCTTGCTGAACTCGGGCCACGTCACCGGGATCATCTCGCTGGTGGCGTTGAGCTTCATCGTGCACGAACCGAGCGGGATCATGGTGCGGTCCAGCGCCAGGTCCTTGTCGGCCAGCATGCGCAGGTAGCGCAGCATCTCGTGCTCGGCGTGGTGCGTATTGAAGACCGGGTGGGTCAGGTAGGCGCTCTGGCGCGCAAGCGCCGCGGGGAAGGCGTCCTGCGCGGCGGCTTCCAGTGCGTCGAACCCGGGCACCGGCTTGCCGTGCGCGAAGATTTCCCACAGCGCGATCACGTCTTCGCGCGAGGTGGTCTCGTCCAGCGAGATGCCGATGCGGTTGGCGCCGGCGTGGCGCAGGTTGATGCCGCGCGCGGTGGCGGCCGCGTGGATGGCCTCGGTGTTGAAGCCGGTCACCAGCGTGAGCGTGTCGAAGAAGGTCGCGTTGGTGCGGGTGTAGCCGAGCACCTCCAGGCCTGCGGCCAGCGTGGCGGCGAGGCGGTGCACGCGCTGGGCGATGCGCTTGAGGCCCTGCGGGCCGTGGTACACGGCGTACATCGARGCCATCACCGCCAGCAGCACCTGCGCCGTGCAGATATTGGAAGTGGCCTTCTCGCGCCGGATATGCTGCTCGCGCGTCTGCAGGGCCAGGCGATAAGCCTTGTTGCCCTGCGCGTCGATGGTCACGCCGACCAGGCGGCCGGGCATGGAGCGCTTGAACGCGTCCTTGACCGCCATGTAGCCGGCGTGCGGGCCGCCAAAGCCCAGCGGCACGCCGAAACGCTGCGAGTTGCCCACCGCCACGTCGGCGCCCCATTCGCCGGGCGCGGCGATCAGGGTCAGCGCCAGCAGGTCGGCGGCGGCCACCACCAGGCCGCCGGCGGCGTGCACGGCGTCGGCGATGGCGCGGTAGTCGGCCACGTCACCGTTGACGCCCGGGTACTGCAGCAGCACGCCAAAGGCATGGGCGCCGGCAGCGTCGGCCGCGGGGCCGACCTTGACTTCGATGCCCAGCGGCAGCGCGCGCGTGCGTACCACTTCCAGCGTCTGCGGCAGCACGTCGTCGGCCACGTAGAAGGTGTTGGAAGCGTGCTTGTTGACCCGCTGCAGCAGCGTCATGGCCTCGGCCGCGGCGGTGCCTTCGTCGAGCATCGAGGCGTTGGCGATATCCAGGCCGGTCAGGTCGGTGACCATCTGCTGGAAGTTCAGCATGGCTTCCAGGCGGCCTTGCGAGATTTCAGGCTGGTACGGCGTGTAGGCGGTGTACCAGGCCGGGTTCTCGAAGATATTGCGCAGGATGACGCCGGGCGTCAGCGTGTTGTAGTAGCCCTGGCCGATAAAGCTCTTGAGCACCAGGTTCTTGCTGGCCAGGCCGCGCAGCCTGGCCAGGGCGCCTTCCTCGGTGAGCGGCTCGGTGAACTCGCCCAGCGGCATGCCGTCGCGGCGGCGGATGGCGGCGGGAATGACGGCGTCGATCAGCGCGGCACGGCTGTCGTAGCCGAGTACCTTGAGCATGTGTTGCTGCTCGGCGGCATCGGGGCCGATATGACGGGAAGCAAAGGCGTCGCGCGCCTCCAGTTCGGCCAGCGTGGGCCGGGCACCTTTGGCTGCGTTCATGGGCAGGG
Source organism: Cupriavidus sp. 05N40 (assembly GCF_056397305.1). NCBI lineage: Bacteria > Pseudomonadati > Pseudomonadota > Betaproteobacteria > Burkholderiales > Burkholderiaceae > Cupriavidus > Cupriavidus sp. 05N40. Next base: position 38,650 of record NZ_JBFTND010000017.1, on the reverse strand, counting down.
GGGCGTTCATGGCAAGAACCTCGTTGGGCGCAGGGCGGCGGGTGGTCAGCCGCGCCGCCGTGCATCAGTCTTCAGTCGCCGCTCCCGTGGCAGGCAAGCCTCGCGGGAGCGGCAGGGTGTCGCGTCAGGCGCCGACGTTGGCCTTGTAGGCGTCCACCGACATCAGGCCGTTGACGTCGTCGCTGTTGGCCGGCTTGAGCTTGAACAGCCACGCATCGAAGGCGTCGGCATTGACGCTTTCCGGCGCGGCGACGGCGGCTTCGTTGACGGCGATCACTTCGCCGGCCACCGGCGCGTAGATGTCGGAAGCGGCCTTGACCGATTCCACCACCGCCAGCGCGTCGCCTGCGCCGACCGACTTGCCCACTTCCGGCAGCTCCAGGAACACGATGTCGCCCAGCGCGTCCTGCGCGTGGTCGGTGATGCCGATGGTCAGCGTGCCGTCGGCTTCGACGCGCACCCATTCATGGGACTCGGTGTATTTCAGGTCGGCGGGGAAATTCATGGGATTCTCCAGATTCAATTTGTTTTTTCAGCGCCCGCCGGGCGGAGGCAATCCGTCGCCGGCGGGCGCGCTGTGACCGGTGCGAGCGTTCAGCTCACGAGTGCCTTGCCATTGCGCACAAACGGCAGTTTAACCACAGTCGCGGCGAGTTTGCGGTCGCGGATCTCGACCTGCACCTCGGCGCCGAGGGCAACGTCGCGCGGCAGGCGGGCAAATGCGATGGACAGGGACAGCGAAGGGCTGAAGGTGCCGCTGGTGATCTCGCCGTCGCCGGCAGTGGTGATCACCTTCTGGTGCGCCCGCAGCACGCCGCCTTTTTCACGCAGGATCAGGCCGACAAACTGCTGGGTCTGGCCGCCGGCGACGAGCGCCGCCTTGCCGGTGAAGTCGCGCTCGCTCTGCAGGTCCACGGTCCAGGCCAGGCCGGCGTTGAGCGGCGAGGTGTGGATATCCATGTCCTGGCCGTACAGGTTCATGCCGGCTTCCAGGCGCAGCGTGTCGCGCGCGCCGAGGCCGGCCGGGCGCACGCCGGCAGCGACCAGCTTCTCCCACAGGCCGGCCACGTTCGCGGCCGGCACCACCAGTTCGAAACCATCCTCGCCGGTGTAGCCGGTGCGCGCCACCATGACTTCGCCCAGGGCGGGATCCTGCACCACGATGGCGTTGAAGGGCTTGAGGGCTTCGCTGGGCTGGGTGGAGGGGAAGGCGCTCCACACCTTGGCGCGGGCGTTCGGGCCCTGCACGGCGACGATGGCCAGCGGCGCGGCGCCCGCGGGGGCGTTGTCGCCGCGGCGCGGGGTGATGGTGACGCCGCTGCCGGTGGCGGCGTTGCGCGCGGTGATCCATTCGATATCGCCGGTCGCGGTGCTGGCATTGACTACCAGGCGGAAGCGGTCCTCGGCGAAGAAGTAGACGATCAGGTCGTCGATGACSCCGCCGCTCTCGTCGAGCATGCAGGAATAAAGTGCCTTGCCCGGCGTCTGCAGCTTGTCCACATTGTTGGCCAGCAGGCCGCGCAGGAAGGCGCGCACATTGGCGCCGGCCAGGTCGACCACGCACATGTGGGAGACGTCGAACATGCCGGCGTCGGTGCGCACGGCATTGTGTTCTTCGATCTGGGAGCCGTAGTTGACCGGCATGTCCCAGCCGCCGAAGTCGACCATGCGGGCGCCGAGTGCGCGGTGGATGGCATTGAGGGGCGTGGCCTGGAGCGTCATGTAGTCCTCGGGGGAAGGCGGAAATCTCGGTTCGAAAACGAAAAAAGGGTCATCCGCCGCCAGACCCGGCGCGCCATGGCGCTGCCAGATCCGCCGCGRCGGATGACCCCTCTGTCCTCGATACCTGAGAGATTACAAGGCGGTCCGGTGGACCTGTGCCCTGCGCGCCCCTTCGGTGGGCACGCTCGCCGTCGCTTGCGCGCGTGGCGGGTGCCGCTCTCCAGAGTACGGCGTGCATCGTGTGCATATTGCAAGCCGATCCGACCAGTCCATGGTGCCTGAGAGTTTTCGGGTGATACCCCTTCGGCGGCGCAAGATCTGCGCGCTCTCCCGGCCGGATGGCGCGACTCTACAGGCAGCCCCGGTGGCTTGTCAACGCGTGGCGCGCGGCACGGCACCGGCACCCCGGGGCCGGCAACCCGGCGTGTTAACATCTGCGGCTGCTGTCGCTTGCGGGGACATCACCCCGGTGCCGCAGTCTTCACAGGCAGCCCTGGCCGCGTCGTCTTCGCCAGCCATTTCGCCATCCGCTTCCGCCACCACGCCAAACGCATGACCCACGGACTCAATCCCGCCCAATCCGAAGCCGTCCGCTATCTCGACGGCCCCTGCCTGGTGCTGGCCGGCGCCGGTTCGGGCAAGACGCGGGTGATCACGCAGAAGATCGCGCACCTGATCGAGGACAAGGGGTTCGAGCCCAAGCATATCGCCGCGGTGACCTTCACCAACAAGGCCGCCAAGGAGATGCAGGAGCGTATCGCCAAGCTGATGGAAGGCAAGACCACGCGCGAGGGCCGCCGCATTCCGCTCAAGCAGATGACGGTCAGCACCTTCCACTCGCTCGGCGTGCAGATCCTGCGCGCCGAGGCCGAGCACGTGGGGCTGAAGCCGCGCTTTTCCATCATGGACTCGGACGACTGCTTCGGCCTGGTGCAGGAGCAGCTCGCCACCACCGACAAGAAGCTGATCCGCAGCGTGCAGAGCACCATCTCGCTGTGGAAGAACGGCATGGTCGATCCAGAGACCGCCATCGCCACCGCCGAGAGCGCCGACGACCACCAGGCCGCGCTGGTCTACCGCAACTACGTGGCCACGCTCAACGCCTACCAGGCGGTGGATTTCGACGACCTGATCCGCCTGCCGGCCGAGCTGTTCGCGCGCGACGAAGCGGTGCGCATGAAGTGGCAGAACCGCCTGCGCTACTTCCTGGTCGATGAATACCAGGACACCAACGCCTGCCAGTACCAGCTGCTCAAGCTGCTGGCCGGCGGCTCGCACCTGCGCGCGCCGGCCTTCACCGCGGTGGGCGACGACGACCAGGCCATCTACGGCTGGCGCGGCGCCACGCTGGACAACCTGCGCCTGCTGCAGACCGACTTCCCCGATCTCAAGGTGGTCAAGCTGGAGCAGAACTACCGCTCCACCGTGCGCATCCTGGAGGCCGCCAACGCCGTCATCTCCAACAATCCGAAGCTGTTCGACAAGAAGCTGTGGAGCGAGCACGGCATGGGCGACCCCATCGCCATCAACCCGATGAACGACGAGGAGCACGAAGCCGAGTCGGTGGTGTTCCGGCTCTCGGCGCACAAGTTCGAGCGGCGCGCGCAGTTCCGTGACTACGCCATCCTCTACCGCGGCAACCACCAGGCGCGCCTGTTCGAGCAGATCCTGCGGCGCGAGCGCATTCCCTATGTGCTGTCGGGCGGCCAGAGCTTCTTCGACAAGGCCGAGATCAAGGACATCTGCGCCTACCTGCGCCTGATCGCCAATCCGGACGATGATCCCGCCTTCATCCGCGCCATCACCACGCCGCGCCGCGGCGTCGGCAACGCCACGCTGGAAGTGCTGGGCACCTTCGCCGGGCAGGCCAAGGTCTCGCTGTTCGAAGCGGCCATGATGGGCGGCATCGAAGGCAAGCTGCAGCCGCGCCAGCTCGAGCCGCTGCGCGTGTTCTGCGAAGCCATGGTGCGCCTGGCCGGCCGCGCCGCCAGCGATCCCGCCACCGAAGTGCTCGACGACATGATGGAAGGCATCCACTACGAGGCCTACCTGTACGACACGTTCGACGAGCGCCAGGCCCAGTCGCGCTGGACCAACACGCTCGAATTCYTCGACTGGCTCAAGCGCAAGGGCACCAAGCCCGAGGCCGCCGAGGGCGGCGAGGCCACCGGCTTCGACACCGCCGACGGCTTCGGCGACGAAGGCAAGAACCTGCTGGAGCTGACCCAGACCGTGGCGCTGATGAGCATGCTCGAAGGCCGCGAGGAAGATCCCGACGCGGTGCGCCTGTCCACGCTGCACGCCTCCAAGGGGCTGGAGTACCCGCACGTGTTCCTGGTCGGCGTGGAAGAGGGCATCCTGCCGCATTGCCGCGAGGACGAAGACCTCGGCGACGAGAAGATCGAGGAAGAGCGCCGCCTGATGTACGTCGGCATCACGCGCGCCCAGCGCAGCCTGCACATCAGCTGGTGCAAGAAGCGCAAGCGCGCGCGCGACACCTACTCCTGCGAACCTTCGCGCTTTATCGGCGAGATGAAGCTCGAGGAAGCGCCCGCGCCGGCGGACGCCACGCCCGCCATGAGCCCCAAGGACCGCCTGGCCGGCCTCAAGGCACTGCTCGGCACGCCGGGCAAGACCGCCGCGTCCTGAGCCGCACGCACGGCACGCGCGCCGGCTTTGTACAAAGTCGATACATTGGCCTACAAGCGGGACAAGATCGCAGCGGGCCGGCCTTCTAACATCACGATTGCCCGGACTGCCTTACTGGTCCGGGTGCCGCGCCGCTTCGTCCCTTCGGAGTGAGCGTGGCCGGGCGGCATGCCCGACTTCTTCCCTGTTTCGACGCCCCCGCGCTCGCGCGCCAGGGGGCGTTCTTTTCTGCCCCGCCGGCATCAGGCCCGCGCGATCCCCACCACGAATTCGCCTTCCAGCAACAGGGTCGCATCGCCCGACCGGTGGACCTGCACGATGCCGGGATGCGCGCCGGCGATCGGGTCCTGCCGCGTCGACACCGGCGAGGCGCCGCGCGCGCGGTAGGCCGGATGGCCCATGTGCACCAGCCGGCTGACCCGGTCGTCGAAGAACATCTGGGTGGTCAGGACGTGCTGTTCGCCAAGATGGATCTTCAGGTGGATATGCACCGCGCGCGGCGCGTACCAGCCTGGGTAGATGGTGAGGAACTGGGCGCTGCCGTCGGCCCTGGTGGTCTGCACGCCGCGCAGGAAACGCAGCTTGTTGTCGGGCACGACATGCATGCCGCCCGGCTCCGCCGGCGCCGCGGCGCCACCGTGCGGAGGACCATTGCCATCATGCGGCCCACCGGGCGGCTGGAGGCTGGCCTGGTCGTATCCGCTGTACTCGCCGCCGGCATCGCAATGCCAGATGCTGGCCACCGCGCCCGGTACCCGCGCGCAGTTGCGCGTGCTGTCCACCACGAGCAGGCGCAGCCGCATCGGAATCCCGGGCCGGTGGTCGCGGATATCGCTGCGCACCAGGGCCTGGTCTATATAGAAGGGGCCTTCCATCAGTTCGGGCGTCAGCAGGCAAAGCAGTGGCGGGGCGGCCGGGGCCGCGCCGGTCTCGCCGGCCAGCCCAAGCAGGCCGGTGCCTAGTACGCCGCCCAGAAAGCGGCGCCGGCCATCGTCAGGCATGAGTGCTTCATCGTGCATCTTTGGCTTCCTGTCGATAGGGTGCCGCAGCACCGGGTACGCCTGCCGGACCGGGCCCGGCAATGGCGCAGGGCATGGGCGCCGGGCCATGCGCGTGGCCTGGGAAGGCCCCCATTGGCGCTCCCGGCGGCGGCCCTGCCCAGCGTGGCGTGCCGGCCAGGGCACGCAGGCGACTGCGCTGGGCCGCGTCCAGGCTGTCTTCGAACGCAATCCTCCGGTCGCGCGCGATGCGCCGGTCGTGCTCCAGCGCATCGCGCAAGCGGTCTTCGCGCGCCGCCCGCTCGCGCAGCGGCGTCTCCGTGCCTGGCTCGTCCATCGGGTCCGTCGGGTCGGTCGGGTCCATCAGGTCCATGGGGTCCATCGGGCCGATCTCGCCGCCTTCGCGGATAAAGCGGGCGCGCAGCTCCAGCGCGTGCGCCCGGGCCTCGCGTTGCGCGGCGCGCGCGGCATGCCAAAGGGTAGTCTGGGCCGGCGTCAGCGCCAAGTCTTCGCGCAGCGAAGGCGGCACCGGCCGCTCGGGTGCGCCGGCCGGCAGTGCGTAGGCAGGCAGCGCCGTGGCGCAGGCGCCGCAAAGCAGGGCCAGCGCGACAAAGGCGCGCGGGCGGGGCAGCGGGCGGGGCAGCGATCCTTGTGTCTGATTCATGGCAGTTTCCAGAGTCGTCATGGGAAAGGAGCAACCCGGCGCGCTGGCCCCGGCCTCATGCCGCTGTCATCCAGCATAGCGTGCGCAGGCCCAAACAAGCGGCGGGTTGCCGACATGTCATCTTAAAAAGACGCGCCGGCATCTGCTTGAGCGCTTGGTCAGCATGGCGAAGCATTGGCGTACACGCTGGCCGCCGGGCCCGGCGTTTCGTATCGGAACTGATACAAAGCCGCCACACCGTGTCCATCAGGACGCCCCGCCGTGCTGGTAGAGTGTTCGCCTGGCGCAGGCAATGCGCCGCCTGCCTCGGCGCGCATCCCGCGTCGGCCGCCGTCCGGCGCGCCGCAAACCACGCAGCCAACGGCTGCCACCTGCCATACCGATATCCCGATGGACCTTTCTCCCGCCTCGCCCCTGCACCTGCTGGTCGTCGACGACGACCCGCAGATCCGCGCCATGCTGGCCGAATATCTCGCCACCTTCGGCATCGAAGCCGATGGCGCCGAGGGCGGCACCGCCATGCGCGCCGCGCTGGCCGCGCGCGACTACGACCTCGTGGTGCTCGACCTTTCCCTGCCCGGCGAGAACGGGCTGGCGCTGTGCCGCGAGATCCGCGAGCGCGGCGACCTGCCGGTCATCATGCTGACCGCGCGCACCGAACTGGCGGACCGCGTGGTCGGCCTCGAGGTGGGCGCGGACGACTACGTCACCAAGCCCTTCGAGATGCGCGAACTGGTGGCGCGCATCCACACCGTGCTGCGACGCACGCGCGGCGGCGGCGGCGCCGGCCCGAAGCGCCCGGCGGCGGTGGGCGGCCACGAAGTGCGCTTCGGCAACTGGCGGCTGAACACCACGCTGCGCCAGCTGGTGGACGGCGAGGAAACGGTGGTGCCGCTTTCCAACGCGGAATTCCGCCTGCTGCTGGCATTTATCGAGCATCCCAACCGGGTGCTGGACCGCGAGCTGCTGATCAACCAGGCGCGCGGCCGCGACCTGGACGTATTCGACCGCAGCATCGACCTGCTGGTCTCGCGCCTGCGCCAGAAACTGCGCGACGATCCGCGCGACCCGGCGCTGATCCGCACCGTTCGAGGCGAGGGCTATGTCTTCACCGGCACCGTCGAAGGCTGAGCGCGCGGGCTGGCTGGCCCGCCATGACTCGATGTTCGTGCGCCTGTTCCTGGTGATGGCGGCCATCATGCTGGCCGTTCACCTGCTGGGCGTCACCGTGATCGAAAGCGTATTCCCGCGCCCCGGCGCGAGCGGCTTCACGCTGGTGCCGGGCGACGAACCGCCGCCTCCGCCGCCGGGCGACGAGGGGCAACCCGGCGCGGGACCGCGCGCCGGCGGCCCGGGCGGGAATTTCGGCGCCGGTCCCGAAGCCAACAGCGCGCCGCCCCGGCACCGCCACCCGCGCGGGCCGCGCGGCTTTGGCCCGCCCCGCCTCGGGCTGCTGTTCCAGCTTGCCGCCATCATCGCCGCATCCTGGGCCGGCGCGCGCTTGCTGGCGCGCCCCGTGCAACGCCTGGCCAGCAGCGCCGGCCGGCTGGCGCAGGACGTGCACGCGCCGCCRCTGGACGAGGAGAGCGGCCCGGCCGAGGCGCGCGCCGCGGCCAAGGCCTTCAATCACATGCAGCGGCGCATCCGCACCCAGCTCGCGCAACAATCGCGGTTCCTGGCGGCGGTGTCGCACGACCTGCGCACGCCGCTTACGCGCATGAGCCTGCGCATCGAAGGCGTGGACGATAACCAGGTGCGCTATCGCCTGCGCCAGGACCTGGCGGAAATGAACGGGCTGATCGACGCCACGCTCTATTACCTGCGCGAACGCGACGGCAATGCCGCGCCGCGCCAGCGCGTGGACGTGCATGCCCTGCTGCAGGCGGTGGTGGACGATGCCAGCGAGATCGGCCAGGACGTCAGCCTGAGCGGCGACGCCGCGCCGCTGCTGGCCTATCCGGCCGAACTGCGCCGCGCCGTGGTCAACCTGGTGGAGAACGCGCACCGCTACGGCGGCAGCGCCCGCATCGAGCTGGCCGACAGCCCGGAGCGCGTGGTGATCGATGTGTGCGACAACGGGCCCGGCATTCCGCCCGAGGAAATGGCGCGCGTGCTGGAGCCGTTCTACCGGCTGGAGTCCTCGCGCAGCCGCGCCACCGGCGGAGTGGGCATGGGCCTGTCGATCGCCGCGGACATCGTCGCGCGCCACGGCGGCGAGCTGAGCCTGGCCAACCGGCCCGAGGGCGGGCTGCGCGTGCGCATCACGCTGCCGCGTGCCTGAGCGCTGCTGAGCATGCTGCGCGCCGCGCGCGCCGCGCGTGACGCCGGGGCGACGCGGACGCAAGTGCGCTGCACGCTCGATCGCGGCGGCTTGATGCCGGTCAACGCCGGCGGGGCCGGCCCCCTCTACGATGGGTCATCGAAATCCCATACGAAGGCCGCCCCATGCCTGCGACTGCCCCCGCCACGCCATCCTTCGCGCTGTCCTCCGAGCGCACCGCCTCCGCGGCGGACAGCCCGCCGCGCACCTGCTCCGGCAACTGCGGCGCGGCCTGCGCCGGCAAGCGGCCGGGCGGGCAAGACGCCCTGGCCGGTTTCCGCGCGCTGGCCGGGCGCATGGACATCAACGGGCCGCGCTACACCTCCTACCCCACCGCGGACCGCTTCCACGACCGCTTCGGCGAAGCGGACTACCTGCGGGCGCTGGCCGACTGCGGCGCGGCAGAACCAACCGACGGCCGGCAGGCACCGCTCTCGCTCTATGTGCATGTGCCGTTCTGCGAGAACATCTGCTACTACTGCGGCTGCAACAAGATCATCACGCGCGACCACCGCCGCAGCGGCCGCTACGTGGACTACCTCGTGCGCGAGATCGGCATGGTGGCCGCACGGCTCGGCGCGCGGCGCGCGGTGGTGCAGTCGCACTGGGGCGGCGGCACGCCGACCTTCCTCGACGCCGCCGAGATGCGCCGCGTGATGGGCGCCTTGCGCACGCATTTCGACCTGCTGCCCGAAGGCGAGCATGCCATCGAGATCGACCCGCGCCGCGTGGGTGAGGCGCAGATGGCGCTGCTGGGCGAACTGGGCTTCAACCGCATCAGCCTCGGCGTGCAGGATTTCGATGCCGAGGTCCAGCAGGCCATCCATCGCGTGCAGTCGCAGGCCGAAACCCGCGCCGTGGTCGATGCCGCGCGACGGCTCGGTTTCCACTCGGTCAGCATGGACCTGATCTACGGGCTGCCGCACCAGACCGCGGCGCGCTTTGCCACTACCGTGGAGCAGGTGCTCGCGATGTGCCCGGACCGGCTTTCGGTGTACAGCTACGCGCACCTGCCGCATGTGTTCAAGCCACAGCGCCGCATCGACGAGCGCGCGCTGCCCGCGCCCGCGGAAAAGCTCGACATCCTGACCGGCACCATCGCGCAGCTTACGGCGGCGGGCTATGTCTATATCGGCATGGACCACTTCGCGCTGCCGCAGGACGCGCTCGCCGTGGCCCAGCGCGAAGGCCGGCTGCAGCGCAATTTCCAGGGCTATTCCACCCACGCCGGCTACGACCAGCTGGGCTTCGGCGTGTCGTCGATCGGCGCGGTGGCCGGCCGCTATGTGCAGAACGCCCGCACGCTCGACGGCTACTACGCGGCGCTCGACAAGGGCGCGCTGCCGGTGATGCGCGGCTTTGCCACAGGCGGCGAAGACCGCCTGCGGCGCGACGTCATCGGCGCCCTGATGTGCAACGGCGTGCTCGACACGGACGCGGTGGCCGCCCGCCACGGCATCGACTTCGCGGCGCACTTCGCCACCGAACTGGCCGAGCTGGCGCGGCTGGCCGAAGACGGGCTGGTACGGATCGCAGCCGGGCGCATCGAGGTCACGCCACTGGGCCGGCTGCTGGTGCGCCGGCTGGCCATGGTGTTCGACAGCTACCTGCGCGACGACGCGGGCCGGGCCGGCAAGACCGCCGCGCCGGCCCGCAACGCTGATGCGGGTACGCCCGTGGCGATGCCGCTGCGCTACTCGCGCGTGGTCTGAGGCCAGCCCGCCGCGCCGGACCGGCGCCGCACCAATGAAAAAGCCCGCGGCATGCCGCGGGCTTTTTCGTCGGACCACGGCGCCGCTCACGCGGCGCATGGCAGCTTATTTCGAAGCGTTCGCCATGTAGTCCACCGCGGCGATCACGTCGGCGTCCGAGCCGGCGTAGCCACCCTTCGGCGGCATCACGCCCTTGCCCTTGAGCGCRAAASCRTGCACSGCRTCCATGCCTTCCTTCAGGCGCGGTGCCCAGGCAGCCTTGTCGCCGAACTTCGGCGCACCGGCAACGCCGGCGGCGTGGCAGGCGGCGCAGACCTGTTCGTAGACCTTCTTGCCCACTTCGGCCGAAGCCGGCGCGGCAGCTGCGGCGGCAGCCGGGGCCGCAGCAGCGGGTGCGGCAGCAGCAGCCGGTGCGGCAGCGGCAGCCGGGGCAGCGTCCGAAGCGGCAGCCGTGGCCGGCGCGGCGGCCGCGGGAGCGGCCGGTTCGGGGAACTTGCCGCCACCGGCGTCGGCCATGTAGACCACGGCACGGCCCAGTTCATAGTCCGAGTAGTCGTCGGCGGTGGTGCCGGCGCGTGCCTGCATGGCGCCCTTGCCGTGCAGCACCGAGTTCAGCAGCCCCTGGAAGCCCTGGCCGATACGCGGTGCCCAGTCAGCGGCGTTGCTGTACTTCGGCGCGCCTGCGGCACCGGTAGCGTGGCATGCGGCGCACACTTCCTTGTAGACCTGTTCGCCCGTCTTGTAGACACGCGGCGCATTGGGATCTTTCAGTTCGAGCGAGGCGATCGGCTTGATGCGGTCGTTGACGGCTTCGACGGTGGTCGACGAACCGGCGCCTTCCTTGGAACCGTGCCCGACGAAATTGACCAGCAGGATGATCACGATGATCGGCACCAGGAAGGCGGCGATCACGACAGCAATCAACTGCTTGGGGGTCTTGATGGGTGACTCGTGTTCTTCGTGCTCGTTGTGGACGTCGCTCATGCTCAACTCTCGATTTTGCAGGAAACCCGTAGCAGCTCGCGATCGGCTGCCTTGTCAGGCCGCTTGCCCAGTGGCCAACCCTCCCGGCCAGTTGTGCGCATCGGACCGTTATCCCTTCCCGGCCAGCCCGTGAAAGCGCCAGCAGGCGGAGCCAGCCGTCACCGTCCCCTGACTCCATGTGGACGCTGCGCAGCCCCGTTTGTACACAAATAACTCGCGATTATAGCCCCAAAGACCTACAGGATGGAGGCAAAAGCGGCTTGGAAGAGACGTCGCCGGACGTCGCCGCACCACCACCTGTGCGGCTGGCATGGACGCTGCGGGGCAAACGCTGTATGCTATGCGACTTTCCAGCGGCGCCATTCGCGCGCTGCCAGCGATGTACCCGCCGCGCCCGTAGCTCAATGGATAGAGTACTGCCCTCCGAAGGCAGGGGTTGCTGGTTCGATCCCAGCCGGGCGCGCCAATCCCTACAAGGGACTCCCGCTTTTCCCACCACCGCCGCGAAGGGCGACTGTAGCTAAACTGCAGCCAGCTTCGGTGCCGGCACCGTTGTCAGCGGCGTGACCCACTGTGTCAGGTGATCGGCCGACAGCCGGCGCCACCTCCCGGAGGGGCAACTGCTCGCCCGCAAGTTCCTCGATCTTGCCTTGCACCGACGTTCAATTCACCTTTCCGCTTCGGCGGCGCGGAGCATGAAGCCCCAAGAGCGTCTTGCTGAACCGGGTCTGGTAGCGCGGGAAGATCTCATTGCTCAGCAGCACGTCCGGGATTGGGCCGCCGAATGCCTGCGCCATTCTCACGATTGCCGGCAATGAGGGAACGACATGGCCGTGAATCCAGCCATGCATATTGTTCTTCGTAGATTCCGGGCATCTCCGCCAGCTTCCAGTACTGTCCATCCGCGACCTTGCGCGTCATCTGAAGCAAGATTCTTCACACCCGCCACATTTGCATCCGTGCCCGCAAGCCATCGAGCATGATCGAGAAATTCGCCGACGCCGACGCCGACGCCGCTGCCGCCTGGCGTGCGGCCGGTCCGCCAGGGGTTGCGCGTGATGCCGGCAAGCGCGCTTTCGGTGAGGCCCTTCGCGCCGGATTCGGATGTATTGGTCAGTCGGCCTTCGCGCCGGACAACCGGATCATCCGTTCGGTCACGGGCGAGGTGGCGTCGAAGTCGCGGCGGAATTCGGCGGAACTGGTGCCAAGCGCGTACATGCCGAAGACCTGGAAGCGCGCTTTCATCGACGTGGTCTGCACGGCTGCACGCACTTCCTGCTCGAGCCGGTCCAGCACGGCGGGCGGCACATTTGCCGGGGCCAGCATCCCGGCCCAGCCGACAGGCTTGTACTCGGACTGCGGGAAGCCCGATTCGGCCATGGTCGGTACGTTCGGCAGCTCCGCCGGGCGGCGGTCACCAAGTACAGCGAGCGGACGCAGGCGGCCGTTCTGGAAATGCGGCCCCATCACGCCCACGGTGCCGATGCCCCAGTCCAATTGCCCGCCGATCAGGTCCTGCACCATCGGCGCCTCGCCCTTGTACGCGGCATGCGTCATGTCGAGCCTGTTCGACTCGCTGAAATACGAACCCATGATATGCGCCGCCGAGCCCACGCCATACGAGCCGTAGGTCACGCTGCCCTTGTGCTGCTGCGCCCACGCCACGAACTCCTTCACCGTCTTCGCCGGCACCTTCTGCGGGTTCACCGCAAGCACGAGTTGCCCGGTGCAGATCTGCGACACGAAGCTCAAGTCGCGTTTTACGTCATAGGGCACCTTCGAGTACATGAAGGGCGCCGTGAGCAAGGGGCCGGAATGCGTAACCAGCACCGTGTAGCCATCGGGCGCGGCGCGGGCGACGTACTGCGTGCCGAGCATGCCGCCGGCGCCCGGCCTGTTATCGACGATGATTGGCTGGCCCATGCGCTTGCTCATCAATTCGGCGAGCGCCCGCGCGATGGAATCCATGGCGCCGCCCGCCGCGGAGGGAACGACGAAGGTGATCGGACGGCTCGGATACGTGTCGGCCCGGGCCGCCACGCTGCAAACCAGCGCGGCGACGCCGACCATTGCTTTCCATTTCATCTGCTGCCTCCCTGCCTCGTTTGGTTCGATTGTCTCGCTCGTCTCGTTTATCTCGCGACCGTGCGGCTCACACCGGGCGATCGCCGATGATCGTCGCCCGCATCATGCGTCGCACGGCTGGGAAATAGTCCTGGATCGCGTAATGCTGGGTGGAGCGGTTGTCCCAGAAGGCGATGGTGTTCGGGCGCCAGCGCAGCCGCATCTGGTATTCAAGGATGGCTGGCTGCCGGAGCAGATAGTCGAGCAGGTCCTGCTTCTCGGAATGCGATTCAAACGCACCGCGCACCGGATTGCACGTCCTGAAGTTGGCAAAGTGGGTGACGAAGCCGCCATTGACGTAGAGGATCTTTTCGCCGCTCTCGGGGTGGGTGCGCACCACCGGATGCGTGGCGGGAGGAAACTGCCAGCGCTGCTCGGGGGTCATCTTGTCGCCGAAGGCCGGGCCGATGTCGTGCACGGCCAGCAGTCCCTCGATCTGCTGCTTGCGGTGCTCGGGCAGCCGCTCGTAGGCCAGCGCCATGTTGACCCATACGGTGTCGCCGCCAATCTCGGGGCACTGCACACAGCGCAACATCGACGCCATCGACGGAATTTCGCGCCACGACACGTCGCTGTGGTAGCCGTTCTCCATCGCGGGGCGCTTGTCGTCGCCACCGAGCAGCACGAGTTCGGGAAGCGCGTCGTGGTGCGGGAAGGTGGGATGGATCTCCAGTTCCCCGAAGCGGCGCGCCAGCGCCACGTGCTGCGCGGGGGTGATGTCCTGGTCGCGGAACACCAGCACCTTGTGCTCCACCAGCGCCTGGCGCAGGGCGGCGATCGTGTCGTCGTCGAGGGGCGCCGCGAGGTCGATATTGCCGATCTCGGCACCGATCGCCGGCGAAATACGGCCGACGGTAAAGGTGGAATGCAGCGCGCCGGGGCGAACCACGGCGGGGGCGGACATCGTGGCTTGCGCAGCGTGGACGCCATTCATGGCCTGTCTCCAATTTATAATGGTGAATATATTTTGGGCTTGTCCCCTGAGCGGACGCAACCAGTAGTTCGGGGGGGCAGGGGAAAACCACGACGAGACATAAGCGCGGGAAAGACATGACAAGACACAAGGCCCTGGCCGCGCTGGATGGCCAGCCCGGCTTCGTTCCTCCGCGCTACACCCGCGCCGGGCGGACGACAGACGCCCTTCTGAAGGCGGGGCGCGAGCTGCTGTGCGAGCGCGGGCTCGACAGCGTAACCATCCAGGAAGTGTGTGCCGCGGCGTGCGTGACMACGGGGGCGTTCTATGGGCGGTTCGACAGCAAGGAAGCGTTCTTCCGCGCCCTGCAGGCAGTGGCGGAGGAAGACTCGCGTCTCTCGATGCGGGCGCGTCTCGCCACGTTGAAGGAAGGAGAGTGGGTCCTGGAGACGGCCGTTCACGCGCTGTTGGCCGAATTGCGTCGCGTCGTGCTGCGCCACCAGGGGGTGTTGCGGGCGACGATCCTGGAAGCGCGGGGCACCGCATGGCCCCGCTTCAAGGAAGGTCGGCACGCATTCATCGAGGAGGCCTTGCCGCTGCTCGTGCCGTTGCACGGCGGAGCCGACCCGGCGCTGCTGGAGCGGCGCATCCGGATCGCCTTCCAGTTCGCCGTCGGGAGCATCATCAATGCGATGCTCAACAATCCCGGGCCACTGCGGCTGGCGAGCGGCGAATTCGATGAAGAGCTGGCGCGGGCGTTTTGCGCTTACCTGCGCGCATGACCTCCCGTGTGCCGGTCTTGCCTCAACCGGGCCCGCCACCAGGTATGCATCGGTCCGTCGATCGGGAAGTCGTTCGAGAAAGGGCAAATCAATGTCCGGCTACTGTCGGACTGGTTATTCATGGCCTGAGGCCTGAGGTCTGAAGGGCCGAAGATGCGCCGACATGCGCTGGCGGCTCGCCTCGCATCGCAGCTTCCCGGGGCGCCCGGCGGCAGGCGTCGAGCCACTCCCAATCGCGATTGCGATCCCGATTGCGCCCGGCAGTCTCACTGCGCCTGCGATCTCGCGGCCGTCCATGCGTCCCTGGCAACGAGGTAAGGCATCGGGGCCAAATGCCTTCAATCCGGCACCGCCCGGCATCGGCACGCCCCGCGCTTCGGCGTTACCGAACCTTTCTGCCCACAACGCGATACGGATTCGGCACCCGATGCGTGCCGGCTGCTTTCACGCAACGCATGGCGGCTTGTCGCGGTCTCTTCGCCGTGTCCCAAATTAGCAAATGGATGTCCCAGGAAAGCAAGCGCGGAAGTCGGGAGCCCCAGATACTCGTTCTCCAGAAGCCAGGCACTGAACTGTCCCTGGATTCACCAGACTGCAGGAGACGAGAAAATGAAAATCAGGCAAATCACCCCCGCCATCGGGGCCGAGATTTCGGAAGTTGATCTCGGCGAGGCATCGCGCGACCCGGCGCTCTTCGCCGAGATCAAGGTGGCGCTGCTCAAGCACAAGGTCCTCTTTTTTCGCAAGCAGGCCATCACGCGCGCGGAGCACGTGGCCTTCGCGAGCGGCTTTGGCAAGCTGGAAGACCATCCGGTGGTCGGCAGCGATCCGGACTATCCGGGCCTCGTGCGCGTGTACCGGAGTGACAACCCGCACAGCTACGAGAACAACTACCACTGCGACGGCCTGTGGCGCCCCAACCCCGCAATGGGGGCGGTGCTGCGCTGCATAGAATGCCCCGAGATCGGCGGCGACACCATCTGGGTGAACATGGTGAAGGCGTACGAGGAACTGCCGGAGGAGATCAAGCAGAAGATCGACGGCCTGCGGGCCAGGGCCAGCATCGAGCAAAGCTTCGGGGCTGTCATGACGCCGGAAGCGCGCGCCAGGCTGGTCCAGGAGCATCCGTCGGTGGAGCACCCCGTGGTGCGCACTCATCCGGAGACCGGCGAGAAGATCTTGTTCGTCGGCGCGGGGTTCTCGACGCACCTCACCAACTACAGCACGCCGGCGAACGTGCGCCACGGCATCGACAAGGCGCCCGGCGCCTCCTTGCTGCTCAACTACCTGATCAGCCGCGCGACCATTCCCGAATATCAGGTCCGCTGGTCGTGGCAAGAGGGCGACGTCGCGGTCTGGGACAACCGCTGCACGCAGCACTACGCACTCAACGACTACTGGCCGGCACCGCGCAAGATGGAGCGCGCCGGCATCGTGGGCGACACCCCCTGCTGATTCGCACACAGCCCCTCTTTCCGGAGAATCACCATGAATTTCCTCGACGGTCACCTTTTTCCCGAAAACCAGCAACCGCTGATCATCACGGCCGCACCTTATGCCCCGGGCTGGCTGCCCTCCGACTTCCCCGAGGACATTCCCGTCACGATGGAAGACCAGATCCAGAAGGCGGTGGACTGCTATAACGCCGGCGCCACGGTTCTGCACCTGCACGTGCGCGAACTCGATGGCAAGGGCAGCAAGCGCTTGTCGAAGTTCAATGAACTGATCGCCGGCGTGCGCAAGGCGGTGCCGGAAATGATCATCCAGGTGGGCGGCTCCATTTCCTTCGCCCCCGAGGACGAAGGCCAGGCCGCCAAGTGGCTGTCCGACGATACCCGCCACATGCTGGCCGAGCTGGATCCCACGCCGGACCAGGTCACGGTGACGGTCAACACCTCGCAAATGAACGTCACCGATCATGCGGAAGACGCGGACTTCCGGGGTACCTCGCGCGCGAATCCGGCCAGCTTCAACGCCTACAAGGAAATGACGGTGCCCGCGCAGCCAGGCTGGGTGGAGGAGCACGTCCGCCGCCTGACCGCCAAGGGTATCCAGAGCGCCTTCCAGTGCTACAACACCAACAGCTTCGAGTCTGTGGAGCGGCTGATGCGCCGCGGTTTCTACAAAGGGCCGCTGGTCATGAACTGGGTGGCGATCGGTGGCGGCATGGATACGCCCAACGCGTACAGCCTCGCCAATTTCATGCGCGGCGTGCCGGACGGCGCGGTCGTGACGGTGGAGAGCAACGTGCGAAACGTGCTCCCGGTCAACATGATGGGAATTGCCATGGGCCTGCATGTGCGATGCGGCACGGAGGACGTGCTGTGGAACCAGAGGCGTACCGCGAAACAGAGCACCGTGAAGCAGATCGAGCAACTGGTACGCATCTCGCACGAATTTGGTCGCGAGATCGCCACCGCGAAGCAAGCGCGGGAGATCAGCAAGATCGGCGTGTTCTACGACTCGGTGGAGGAGTCCTTGCAGGCCAACGGCTTCGCGCCCAACCGAAATGGCGGCACTCAGGGTTTCCTGCGCAAGACGCAGTGAGACGCCCAGCCCGCCCGCCGAGCGACGCTGCCACGCGATACGTGCTTCGCTACCGGCCACGCATGCCGATTGCGGAGACCACCCCGCATCGGTAGCGGCCGGTCCGACAGAAAGGAGACCGCAATGARACGCCTCACCAAGATTGCTAGCCAGGCCCTGGCGCTCACGTTCGCCATTGGCGCGTGGATGCCGGCCATGGATGCCGCCCAGGCCGCCGGATGGCCAGCCAAGCCTGTGCGGATACTCGTTGGCGCGCCGCCGGGCGGCACCGCGGATATCGTGGCTCGCCTCCTTGCCTATGAGTTGCAGGGCCCGCTTGGCCAGACTGTTATCGTCGACTACAAGTCTGGCGCGGCTGGCGTCGTCGCCGTCCAGGGCCTGCTGTCCGCGCCGCGGGACGGATACACATTCCTGTTGATCCAGAAGGGGATTGCCGCCGAAGTGCCGCACGCCATCAAGGTGTCCTACGATCCGTTCAAGGACATCGTGCCGATTGCCCAGCTCACCCGGCAGGGCCTCATATTCGTCGGGAACCCCGCTTTGCCCGCGAAGAATCTTGCCGAGCTGGTCACGTACATCAAGGCGAACCCGGGCAAGATCGACTACGCGAACTTTGGCATCGGCTTGCGTGGTCAGACGATCGGCGTGCAATTCAATCGTCTCGCCGGACTCGATACCGGTGCCGTCAGCTACAAGGGGTCCCCGCCCGCACTACAGGACATCATGGGCGGACAGGTGCCTCTTATGTTCGACGGCCCGGCAACGTCGTTGCCGTTCATCAAGTCCGGAAAGCTCAGGGCCTTCGCGGTGGCCTTCCCCCAGCGGATCTCCGCGCTTCCCAACGTTCCCACCTTTGCAGAGCTGGGCTATCCCGATCTCAATGAAGTGGGCTGGATGGGGCTCTGGTCGGCGCCAGGTGTGCCGCCGGCCGTGGTGGCCAAAATGCGCGAGGCCACGCTCAAGGCCATGCAATCGCCCTCGCTACGGCGAAAGATCGAAGACCTGGGTATGGAAATTGGCTCGCCGGCTACCTCGGAGGAGCTTTCAAGGGACGTGCGGGAATCCTACGAGCGCCAGGGCAAGCTATTGCGCTCGATCCACTTCACCCCGGAGTGATGACTCCCGAATCCGGTCGCCGTGCGGATGAAGTTCATTGCATACGTCGTTGCGGCGCCGGAACTCGCGACCGCCAACGCATCGCGACAAGCAGCAACTGAAAGGCAGGCAGGCGCTGGCGTCACGACGCCAGCAGGACGAGATCAACAGGAGGCAGGATGAAATCAGTACGCGTATTGCCCGGCGCCGACGGTGGTCGGCTTGCGGTGCAGGACATTCCGGTTCCGCGGCCGGGCCCCAACGAGGTGTTGGTCCGGGTGCGTGCGTCGGGGATCAACTATGGCGAGATCAAGTACATGCGGGAGCATCGTACGGGCGCCCCGATGACCGCCGGCGTCGAGTTTGCGGGCGAGGTCGAGAGCGTTGGCGACCAGGTCAGCGGTTGGCGCGAAGGCGACCGGGTCATGGGCCATGGCCGCGGCTGCCACGCCCAATATGTGGTCGCCGCCCCGCTGGCGCTGATGCCGGTCCCGGAGGATGTGTCGTGGATCGACGCGGCAGCGTTCCCCAATGTGTTCATCACCGCCCATGACGCGCTGGTCAGCAACGGTGAGCTGAAGGCCGGCGAGTCGGTGTTCATCAATGGTGCCTCGGGCGGCATCGGCATGGCCGCAATCCTGATCGCGTCGGCACTTGGCGCCCGGCCGGTGATCGCGTCTTCGAGGTCGGCGGAAAAGCTGGAGCGCCTGCGCGGCCATGGGGTGGATGTCGGCATCGATGCATCCCGCGAGCCCCAGGTCGAAGCCATCATGGCTGCCACCGGCGGCCGTGGCGTTGACGTCATCATGGATACCATTGGCGGCTCGGTCTTCGAGGACCATATCAAGAGCCTTGCGGTAAAGGGGCGCCTGGTCAATCTCGCGCGGCTGGGCGGGGCCAGCACGGCGCAGGTCGATATCAACCTGCTGTGGCTGAATCGCCTGAAGCTGATGGGTGCCACGTTCCGCACGCGCAGCGAGCAGGAGCGCGTCGAGTGCGTCCAGGCTTGCGCGCGCGATCTGCTGCCGTACTTCCGTAAAGGCAAGCTTCGCCTGCCGATCGACCGCACATTCCCGATGGATTCGATCGGTGAAGCGTACGCCTACATTGAGCGCAGTCAGCACATGGGCAAGATCGTGCTCATTGCCGACTGACGGCGGGAACCGGGCGGCGACGCCTCAGGGTTGAAGCCGCCGCATTTGCCGAATGGTCGGCCGTCTGCATGCGCCATTGCGTGACGCTGCAGCCAAAGGCGGCACGGAACCAATGGCTGAAGYTGCTCTGGTTCGAAAATCCCATCAGGCCCGCGACCTCGCCGATTGGCAGGTCGCTCTCGCGCAGGTGACGCATCACCAGCTCCGAGCGCACTTCGTCGAGCACGACCGAAAAGGTCAGCCCTTCCGCGATGAGATGGCGATGCAGCGTGCGACGATCGATGCGCAGGTGCCGCGCCACCTGCTGGGCCGTGCAGCGTCCACCCTGGAGCAGTGCCATGATCAGTTCGCGGCACGATTCGCGCATGCCGTCGCCGCGGCGCCTCAGGGCTGCGTCGAGGTAGTCGCGCGCCAGTTGCGTAGCCCCTGAGTCGTCGGGCGTGCGCGACTTGTCCAGATCGGCCGCCGCGCAGACCATGCCGTTGAACGACTGGTTGAACATCGGGTTGCGGCCAAAAAACGCGCGGTGGGCCGACATGTCGGCCGGCGGACGGTGCGTGAAGCAAATCTGTTGCGGCCGCCACTGCGGGCCGATCAGTTCGCGCAGGATGCGAAACATCATGGCCACGCTCAGTTCCATCGCCTGGCGAGTCGCCGGGCCCGGGCCGGGCAGCAGGTCTTCGCTGATGACGACGGTTTGGCCGACATCCTCGATGCGCATGATCAGGGAGGGGCTGAGCAGCTTCAGGTAACGGCACAAGGCATCGAGCGCCTGCCGTGGCGAGGGCTCTTCCTTGAGCACCAGGCTGATCGGTCCCAGGTTGGAGAACGTGCGGCGCGCCGCCAGCCGCAGCGCAAGGTCTTCCATGCCCGTGGYGCTTGCCGTGACTTCCAGCAACTCGCGCAGGGCATGGCTGGGGATGACCGCACCGGGTTCCCGGAGCAGGCGCGCCGACAGCCCCACCTTCCGAAGGAACGTCCCGGGATCACGCCCAAGCGACTCCATCAGCTCGATGTAGCCGTTCAGGCTGGCACTGCGAACAAGTCGTCCGACGTTTGGCATGGCGGTGGCTCCACGTGCGCCGACACGATTCCGGAGCTTTCGGATGGGATCAAAGAAGCGGGCGCGCGGCGGGCCGCACGAGAGAAGTATGCCTCAATGCGCGGCCTTGCCTCGTGCCGGTCCGCAGCGGTGCGGGATGGCTTCGCCTGGCCGGACGGATTCCCACGCGGGGCTAGCGAGGCGGATCGGTCCCGGGCGGATCGCCCTGACGCTTGTTGCCGGTCAGCATGGCGGCAATCAGGTTCTCGCGGTGAAGCCGTCCCATCGCGATGGCGGCCATGACATGGAGCGCGACCAGGCCCATGAGGATGTAGGCCAGCACGCCGTGCAGGCGGGTAACCCAGTCCTCGCCCCAGTAGGCGTCGAGGCGGGACATCCAGCCCGTCGCCGCCAGCGCGAGGATCAGGAACCAGAGCGCAAGCATCATCACGGCACCAAGCGGGCTATGACTGAGGTAGCGCGGCGGATGGCCCGTTGCCAGGGCCTTGCAATAGGTGGCGAGGCCGGACGGGCCCGGCACCCAGCTGGAGAACCGCGCGGGCTTGCTGCCTATCGCGCCCCAGGCCAGGCGGACGAGCACGAGGCCGGCCGCCACGTAGCCGAGATTGCGATGCAGCGGGCCGCCCGAGTCCTCGTACAGATCCCACAGGACCAGGGCCGCCACGCACCAGTGCGTGGCGCGCACGACGCGGTCCCAGACGCGAACGGAGGCGGCAGCCGTCATTGCGGCGGGACCGGCGCGCGGCTCGCTTCCCGGCTTACTTCTCGATTTCCGATTTGACCACCTCGAGCGTCTTGGTGTCGTAGTAGATCTCGGCCTTCTTGCCCTCCTTCGTGGTGCCATAGATCTCATAGCAGTTGCCGTCCACCTTGAACTTCTTGATGGTGTAGCCCTGCGCTTCGATCTTGGCCTTGGCGTCGGCCTCCTTCATCCATTCCGCCTTGGGATGGGCAACACATTTGGCGCTGGCGAAGGCGCCCGTCGAAAATGCGCCGGCCAGCAAGAGCAGGGCGATACGTTGCATAAAGGTCTCCGGAATGTGGATTGGCGCATCAGCATAGTGTGGATAAGAACGATTCGCAATACCGGGTTTCCCTTGACGCTCCCTTGGCGTTCCCTTGGCGAAGCGGGTGCCGCGAGGCGGGCCCGGCTTCGCCTCCCGACACCACGTCGACGCGCCTGGCCTTGCTATGATCCGTGCCATGGCGCCAGATATCCACATCCCCCACACCGAGTATGAGATCACCGCGATCCGCGCGCAGGGCGCCGGCGGGCAGAACATCAACAAGGTGTCCAACGCGGTGCACCTGCGTTTCGACGTGCGCGCGTCGTCGTCGCTGGACGACGACCACAAGGCACGGCTGCTGCAGCTGCATGACCACCGCATCACGCGCGATGGCGTTGTGGTGATCAAGGCGCAACAGCATCGCAGCCTGGAGATGAACCGCGAGGAAGCCGTGCGGCGCCTGCACGAGCTGGTGCGCAGCGTGGCCACGCCGCCGCGCGCGCGGCGGCCCACGCGGCCCACCTTCGGCTCACGCATGCGGCGCCTGGAGGGCAAGAACCAGCGCAGCCAGGTCAAGGCGCAGCGCGGCAAGGTGCTCGACTGAGCGCGCGGCGCGTACCCGTGCCTGCGTGCGCATATCCATATCGGCTTTCCTTCGTTCCGTTTTCCGCCACGGCGCCTAAGCTGGTCTGACATCCCCGCGCTCGCCGCCCATCGGCTTGACAGGCGGCGCGGGATGCCCTGGGTGTCCGCATCGCCTCGATTGCCGTACAGCCCGCCACCGTTCAACGATGACGCAGCCATGGCAATCTACCTGGACGACATCCAGCGCGCGGAGATCGCGCGCGCCAGCCGCGCCTGGCTCTGGCGCACCGAACTGCCGACCTGGCTGCTGATCGCGGCGGTCTACGCGGCGTGGTTCGGCACCGCGCTCAACGCGGCCCGCCTCGGCCTGCCGCTGACGGCGGCGCTGCTGACCGTCGCCACCACGTGGTACATGTCGCTGCAGCATGAAYTGCTGCACGGCCATCCCACSCGGCTGCCSTGGCTCAACGCGCTGTTCGGCGCGGCGCCGCTGGCGGTGTGGTTTCCGTACGGCCTCTACCGCCGCGAACACCTGATCCATCACGCGGCCGACCATCTCACGCACCCCGGGGCCGACCCGGAGAGCTACTTTCTGCTGCCTGGCGACTGGCAGGCGTCTGGCCCCGCGCTGCGCATGCTGCTGCGCTGGCGCAATACGATGGCCGGCCGCGTGCTGCTGGGGCCGGCGTTCGCCATCGCGCAGACGATGGCCGCCGCATGGCGACAGGTGCGCAGCGGCGAYCTGCGCGATGTGCCGATATGGCTCGCGCACCTGCTGGCGCTGGCCGCGCTGCTGGCCTGGCTCGACCGCGCGTGCGGCATCGCGCCGTGGCTGATGCTGGCGGGCGTGGCGTATCCGGCGTTGTCGCTGTCGGCGGTGCGCTCGTTCCAGGAGCACCGGCCGCATGCGCTGCCGGCGCGGCGCAGCGTCATCAACGAGGCGGCGTGGCCGTGGCGCCTGCTTTTCCTCAACAACAACTATCACCTGGTCCATCATGACTTGCCGGCAGTGCCGTGGTTCGCGCTGGGCGGCATCTATCGCACGCGCGCGCCGGGCTACCGGCGGCGCAGCGGCGGCTTCGTGGTGAAGGGCTACGGCGAATGGCTGGCGCGCTTCGCGCTGCGCCCGGCCGCGCCGGTGGTGCATCCGCTGTTCCGCGACGCGCGCCGCCATGCCGCCGCGGTGGCGGCAACGGGTACGCGCGCCGGCAATGATGCGCGCGCGCGGCTGACAGGGTGAACGCGCATGGATGACCGCAGGCACTGGGTGGCCGCGCTGCCCATGTACAACGTGACGCCCGCATTGCGCGCGGACTGGCTGGCGCTGATTGCGCGCGTGGCGGACGTGCTGGCGCGCGGGCCCGATCCGCTCTACCTGCGCGCCGTCGACCCCGGCACCACGCACGACGCGCTGCATGCGTTCTGGCGCCGCCCGGACCTGCTGCTGTCGCAGGCCTGCGGCTACCCCCTGGTGCAGGGCCTGCAGCGCCATGTGCGCGTCGTCGGCACGCCGCGGTTCGATGCGCCGGGCTGCGACGGCGAGCACTACAGCAGTGCCATCGTGGTGCGCGCCGGCGGCCCGGCCACGCTGGCGGATTGCCGCGGCTTGCGCGTGGCGTACAACGACGACGCCTCGCACAGCGGCATGAACGCCTTGCGTCATGCGGTGGCGCCGCTGGCACGCCAGGGGCGCTTTTTTGCCGCCGCGCTGCGCACCGGCTCGCACCTGGCGTCGCTCGACGCCGTGGCGCACGGCGAGGCGGACGTGGCCGCCATCGATTGCGTCACGCTGGCCTTCGTGCGCGACCACCTGCCCGCACGGCTGGCGGCGCTGCGCCAGATCGGCGGCACCGCTTGCGCGCCCGGCCTGCCGCTGGTGTGCTCGCGCCATGCGAGCCCGGCGCTGAGCGCGCGCGTGGGCGATGCGCTGGAACAGGTCATCGATGCCGAGCCGGCGCTGGCGCAACGCTTGCGCCTGCGCGGCATCGCCCGCACGGCGCTGGCGCACTACGCGCCGGTGGCGCGCATGGCGCGCGCCGCGGCAGCCGCCGGCTATGCGCGGCTGGCGTGAGCGCGCCGGCGCGCTCAGTTCCGGGTGACGCGGCTGGCGAAGGCCGCCGCATCGCCCAGCGCGCGGCGCGCCTCGGGCAGGAAGGGGTGATAGAGCTGCCAGACGTGCGGCAAGCCGCGCCAGATGTGCAACTCCGCCTGGCCGCCGGCGGCCAGGCAGCGCTCGACCAGCCGGCGCGAATCGTCGAGCAGCACTTCCTTGTCGCTGGCCTGCACATAGAGCGGCGGCAGCGTGGCCAGCGCGGCGGCATCCGCGTACAGCGGCGATGCCAGCGGCTCGGTGGCGGCGGTCTTGCCGAGATAGAGACGGGCGGCGCGTGCGATCGATTCGCCATGGAACATCACGTCGTGGCGGTCGTTGCTGCGCAGTGTTTCGCCGGTGGCGGCGAGGTCGGTCCACGGCGAGAACAGCAGCGCCCCGGCGGGCAGTGGCAGGCCGCGCGCCTGTAGCGCGAGCAGCGTCGCCAGCGCCAGCCCGCCGCCGGCCGAATCGCCGGCGATGACGATCTGCCCCGGCGCGATGCCGCGCGCCAGCAGCGCCGCATAGGCAGCGAGCGCATCGTCCAGCGCGGCGGGGAACGGATGCTCCGGCGCCAGCCGGTAGTCCAGCGAGAACGCCTGCATGCCGGTCTTGCGCGCCAGTGCGAGCGTCAGCGGGCGATGCGTCTGCGGCGTGCAGAAGTAGTAGCCGCCGCCATGCAGGTAGAACAGCGTCGGCACATCGGCCTGCGAGCCAGCCTGCAGATCAGCATGCGCACCGGCGCCTTCGCGGCGCGTCCATTCCCCAGGCAAGCCGGCGTCCCCGGAGCGCTCGATGCGCCAGCCCGCAGGCACGCGCGCATTGTGCCCGAACTGCGACATCGCCCGCCGCGCGGCGGCCACGTCGATCTGCGCGGGCGGTGGCCCGCGCTTCAGGCGCTTTCTCAATCCATAGGACAGCAACAGGTTCTGCAGGCTCATCGGCTCCTCGCTCGCTGGTCACCACTGCTTGTCGTTACCCGGCCTTGTCCTGGCGCCCCGCTCAGTGCGGCCGCCCCTGCTGCGGCTTGCGCTTGCGGCCCGCAGTGGGCGCGGCGGCCTGGACATGCGCGGGCCCGCGCTGCTGCTCCGCGGCGCCATGCAGCAGCCAGCAGATCAGCTGCTGCGATTGTTCGATGCGCTTGCGGCGCCCCTGCGCGTTGTCTTCGAGATAGTCGGTCGACAGATGGAACAGGTAGGACACCACGTAGGCGATCAGGTCGTCGATGGCCGTGCGCGGCAGCCCCGGGCAGAGTGCCAGCCGCTCGATGTCTTCCGCCGTTTCGGCGGCGATGTCGGCCAGCAGCTGGCGCACCGCGTGGCGCAGCGCCGGCTGCGGCCCGGTGCTGCCGCACACGCCGACGATAAAGGCGTCGGGGTGCGCCTCGGCGTAGGCGAAGAAGGCCTCGCAGCAACGCGTGGCGACCTCGCCGGGATTGTCGCGCGCCGCGGCCCAGCGCACCGCGCGCAGCATCGGGCGCAGCTCGTTGCTGACCTCGGCCACGGCCGTCAGTGCCAGTTCTTCCATATCGGCGAAATGGCGGTAGAAGGTGTTGGGATTGAGGCCCGCTTCGCGCGCAAGCTCGCGCAGGCCGAGGCCGGCGAAGCTGCGCCGCGCGGCGGCAAGGCGCAGCGCGGCGTCGATCAGTTTGCGTTTGCCGGCGGCAACGTCATCCATGGTATCGGTCTGAAAAATTGAGGCTGGGATAGCGCAAGCATATCCGGAGCGGGCCGGGCACGGCCTGTTGCGCGATCCTGTTGCGCGATCCTGTTGCGTGATCCTGTTGCACGAGGCCGTTGCGAAAAACCGTTTGGAATTGACACTCGGCATACATTCGTCTACTTTGCTGCAAAAGTAGACGCTTGTCTACGTCCAAGAACGAAGACACACGAGACACGCGCGGCCCGCGGGCCGCCCGGCACAACCCCGGCGCCTTGCGCGCCGACTTCGAACGGTGACCTGAACATGCAGCCAGTCTCCAACCCGGCTTCCGTCTCCGCCGCTACCGGTTCCGCCGCGGCTGCCGCGCCGGTGACGCGCGCGCTCGAGCCCATCCCGCAGGCGCCCGGCTGGCCGGTGGTCGGCAATCTCCTGCAGGTCACGCCCGGCATGGTCGCGCAGCACCTGCTAGCGCGCAGCCGCGAGTTCGACGGCATCTTCGAGCTGAACTTCGCCGGGCGGCGCGTGGCCTTCATCTCCGATGCAGAGCTGGTGGCGGAGCTGTCCGACGGCCAGCGCTACCGCAAGCTGATCGGCCCGCCGCTGTCCTACCTGCGCGAGGTGGGTGGCGACGGCCTGTTTACCGCCGACCACGACGAGGAGAACTGGGGCCGTGCGCACCGCATCCTGATGCCGGCCTTCAGCCAGCGCGCCATGAAGGGCTACTTCGACGTGATGCTGCGCGTGGCCGAGCGCCTGGTCGGCAAATGGGACCGGCAAGGCCCCGGCGCCGACATCGCCGTGGCCGACGACATGACCCGCCTCACGCTGGACACCATCGCGCTGTCGGGCTTCGGCTACGACTTCGATTCCTTCGCCAGCGAAAAGCTGCATCCCTTCATCGACGCCATGGTGGGCGCGCTCGAAGAGGCCATGGGCAAGCTCACGCGCTTCGCCATCAAGGACAAGTTCATGCATGCGGCGCACCGCAAGTTCGCCGCCGATGTCGGCTTCATGCGCGAGCTGGTGGACGACGTGGTCAGGCAGCGCCGCGCGGCGGCCGCGCAGGGCCAGGCGCCCGCGCCCGACCTGCTCAACCTGATGCTCGACGCGCGCGATCCCGAGACCGGCGAACGCCTGGACGACGTGAATATCCGCAACCAGGTCATCACCTTCCTGATCGCCGGGCACGAGACCACCAGCGGCATGCTCACCTTCGCACTGTACGAGCTGCTGCGCAACCCGGGCGTGCTGGCGCAGGCCTATGCCGAAGTGGACGCCGTGCTGCCCGGCGACGCGCCGCCGGTCTATGCCGACCTGGCCCGCCTGCAGGTGATCGACCGCGTGCTCAAGGAAACGCTGCGGCTGTGGCCCACCGCGCCGGGCTTCTCGGTGGCGCCGTTCGAGGACACCGTGCTGGGCGGACGCTACCTGATCCAGAAGAACCGGCGCGTGTCGGTGGTGCTTACCGGCCTGCATCGCGACCCCAAGGTATGGGAGGATCCCGATCGCTTCGATATCGACCGCTTCCTGCCGGAGAACGAGGCGCGCATCCATCCGCATGCCTACAAGCCGTTCGGCAACGGCGAGCGTGCCTGCATCGGGCGCCAGTTCGCGCTGACCGAGGCCAAGCTGGCGCTCGCGCTGATGCTGCGCAACTTCCAGTTCAGCGATCCGCACGACTACCAGTTCCGCATCAAGGAAACGCTCACGCTCAAGCCGGACGCCTTCACGCTGCGCGCGCGCCGCCGCCGTCCGCACGAGCGCATCGTGGCCGCCGCCGCGAGCGTGGCCGGCGTGCAGGCCGGGCGCCCGGCGGTGCAGGGCGACGGCCTGCCGCTGGCGGTGCTGTGCGGCTCCAGCCTGGGCACCGCGCGCGAACTGGCCGAGCAGATCCACGCCGGCGCGCTGCAGGCCGGCTTCGCCGCCACGCTGCGCGACCTCGACGACGCGGTGGACGCGCTGCCCACCGAAGGACTGGCGGTGATCGTGGCGGCCACCTACAACGGGCGCGCGCCCGATTCGGCGCGGCGCTTCGAGGCCATGCTCGACCGGCGGCGGGCGGACTCGCTGCCGGGTTCCGGCGCGGACTATCGCGCGCCGGGCCTGCGCTTTGCCTTGCTCGGCTGCGGGAACTCGCAGTGGTCCACGTACGAGGCCTTCCCCAAGCGCCTCGACGATTTCTTCGGCGCGGCCGGCGCCATGCCGCTGCTGCCGCGCGGCGAAGCCGACGGCAACGGCGACTTCGATCACGCCGCCGAACTGTGGCTCGCGGCGCTGTGGCAATCGCTGCAGGCCTTGCGCCTGGCGCAGGGAGCGGACGTGACGGATGCGGCCGCGGCGGGCGGCGTCGAAGTGCGGCTGCGCGATATCGCGGCCATTCGCGCCGGCACGCTGCCGCCGTCCACGCAGGCCTTTACCGTGCTCGCCAATACCGAACTGGTCAACGATCCCGCCGGCCTGTGGGATTTCGCGCAGGAAGCACCGCGCACGTCCACGCGCGATATCCGCCTGCAGCTGCCGCCCGGCGCACGCTATGCCACCGGCGACCACCTCGCGGTCTATCCGCAGAACCAGCCGGCGCTGGTGCAAGACCTGTGCGCGCGGCTCGACCTCGATCCCGATGCGATGGTGACGCTGTCCGCCGCGCATGCTGCCGCCGCGCGCGGCTTGCCGCTGGAAGAGGCGCTGCCGGTGCGCGAGCTGCTCACGCATTTCATCGAACTGCAGGACGTGGTGTCGCGCCAGACCTTGCGCACGCTGCTGCAATACACGCGCTGCCCGTTCACGCGCGCCGCGCTCGAGCGCCTCGCTTCGGACGACCCTGCGGAAGGCTATGCGGCCAGGGCGAGCGCGCAGCGCCTTGGGCTGGTGGATGTGCTGGTGCGCCATCCGGCCATCGAGCTGACCTTGCCGGGCTTGCTGGCCTGCACCGTGGCGATGCGGCCGCGCTTCTATTCCATCGCCTCGTCGCCCGCGGTGTCGCCCGATGTGGCCACCATCACGGTCGGCACGGTCTGGTCGCCCGCGCTGTCGGGGCGCGGCGTCTTTCGCGGGGTGGCTTCCACCTGGCTGCAGGGCCTCGGGCCCGGCGCGGTGGTGGCTGCCCATATCCGCACGCCGAACCCGCCGTTCGCGCCCGATGCCGACCCCGCCAGGCCGATGATCCTGGTCGGCCCGGGCACCGGCATCGCGCCGTTCCGCGGCTTCCTGGAAGAACGCGCCGCGCAGAAGGCCGCGGGCACGCAGGTTGGCGTCAGCCAGTTCTACTACGGCTGCCGCCATCCGCAACACGACTGGCTGTACCGCGACGACATCGCGCGCTGGCAGGACGCGGGCGTGGTGCAGGCGCATGCGGCGTACTCGACCGGCAGCGCGCCGGACCAGCGCTTCGTCCAGCATCTGCTATGGCGCGACCGCGCCGCCGTGTGGACGATGCTGCAGGAAGGCGCGGCGCTCTACGTGTGCGGCGACGGACGGCAGATGGCGCCGGCGGTGCGGCGCACGCTGATCGAGATCGCGGCGCAGCAGGGCGGCATGGCAGAGGCGGCGGCGTCGGACTGGCTGGCCGGCATGGTGGCGCAGGGGCGCTACAGGCAGGACGTCTTCAACTGACCGGCTGGCCCGCCCGGGAATCCGCCCGCGCCGCATGGCAGAAATCTGCGGATCATTGTCAGCCGGCGTGGCGGCGCTTTCCCTACGCTCGGTGTCATCCCCAACGCCCTTCACCGGAGCGCCCGATGACACCTTCCGCGCTATCGCAAGCCCGGCTCCTGGCGGTCTGCCAGGCCCTGTTTACCTCGGCCCTCTCGGTCGACCTCACGCTTACCGGCCTGGTCGGCTACACGCTCGCGCCGGACAAGGCGTTGGCCACCTTGCCGTTCGCGCTGATCACCGTGGCCTCCGCCGTCACCGCCATCGCGGCGGCCTTCCTGATCGAGCGCCTGGGCCGCCGCGTGGCGTTCTGCCTGGGCGGGCTGGCCTGCTGCGCCGGCGGCCTGGTGTCGGTATGGGCCATCTCGCACCATGACTTCGTCGCGTTCTGCGTTGGCACCGCGCTGGTCGGCGTGTTCCAGGCGTTCGCGCGCTTCTACCGGCTCGCCGCCGCCGACGCCGCCGCGCCTGCGGACAAGCCGCGCGTGATCTCCACCGTACTGACCGGCGGCGTGGTGGCGGCGGTCTGCGGCCCGGCCATCGCCGCGTGGAGCAGCGACCTGATGGCAGCGCAGCCATTCGCCGGCGCCTACGCGGTGGTGGCCGTGTTCGGGCTCGCCACCGTGCTCCTGCTGGCGCTCGCTTATCGCGACGCGCCGGCCCACGTTGTGGTGCAGGCGCAACGCGCGGAGGCCGCGCTGCCCGCGCGCCCGCTCGCGGAGATCGCGCGCCAGCCGCTGTTCCTGGCGGCCTTCGCCAACAACGGCATTGGCAACGCGGTCATGATGTTCGTGATGACGGCCACCCCCATCGCCGCGGTGGCGTGCAGCCACACCATCACGCAAGGCGCGCAGATCATCGAGTGGCACCTGGTCGGCATGTATGCGCCGTCGTTCTTCTCCGGCTGGCTGCTGCAGCGCTTCGGCCGCGGGCCGATGCTGATGTGCGGCATCGCGCTCGCTGCGACGGGTTCGCTGGTGGCGCTGGCGTCCACGGCGCTGCCCGCGTTCTACGTGGCCCTGCTGTGCCTCGGCGTGGGCTGGAACTTCATGTTCGTCGGCGGCACCACCTTGCTGGCCGAGACCTATCGCCCCGCGGAGCGCGCGCGTACCCAGGCGCTGGCCGAGTTCTCCGCCGCCGTGCTGACCGCGCTCGCGACGCTGGCTGCCGGGCAGGTGCTGTACCGCTACGGCTGGCAGGCAGTGAACCTGGCCGTGTTGCCGGCGCTGGCCGTGGCGCTGGCGATCACGCTGGGCTGGCAGCGCGGCGTCGCGCGCCGGGCGGTGCTGGCGGGATGAACGCGCGCGCCGGTATGATCGGCAGGCCACCCACTGCCCCAGGCTCCCGCCGCGGAGCGACTGCCATGCCAGCCAGCCTTGCCTTGCCGGACGATCCGCCACGCAGCGTGGTGATCGTCGCGCCGGATCCGGCGCAGGAACTCGACGTGACCGGGCCGAGCGCGGTGTTCGGCCACGCCAACCGGCTCGAAGGCAGGCGCGGGCCCGCCTACGACATCCGCATCGCCAGCGTGAGCGACGACGGCGTGGTGCGTACCGAAAGCGGCATCCGGCTGCTGGCCGACGCGCCCTACCACCGCATCGCGCAGACGCTGCCGGGACCCATCGATACCTTGCTGATCGCCGGCGGCTCCGGCCACCGCACGGCGGCCACCGACGCGCGCCTGATCGACTGGATCCGCGCGCAGGCGCCGCATGTGCGCCGCCTCGGTGCCGTCTGCACCGGCGCCTTCATGCTGGCGAATACCGGGCTGCTCGACGCGCGCCGCGCCACCACGCACTGGCGCCACGCCGCGCGGCTGGCCGCGCAGCACCCGCAGGTGGAGGTCGATCCCGACCCGATCTGGATCCGCGCCGGCGACCTCTATACCTCGGCCGGCGTCACCGCCGGCATGGACCTGGCGCTGGCGCTGGTGCAGGACGATCTCGGCCACGCCGCCTCGCTGGCGGTGGCGCGCGAGCTGGTGCTGTTCCTGCAGCGCCCGGGCAACCAGGCGCAGTTCTCCACCATGCTGCAGGCGCAGAGCGCGCAGAACCCGGAACTGCGCGAGTTGCAGGGATGGATGGCGCAGCACCTGGCGCGCGACCTGTCGGTGCCGGTGCTGGCCGAGCGCGTGGCGATGAGCCCGCGCAATTTTGCCCGCGTGTTCGCGCGCCAGGTCGGGGAGACGCCGGCGCGCTACGTGGAGCGTTTGCGGGTGGAGGCGGTGCGGCGCCTGCTAGAGGAAGACGGCCGGCGCCTGGAAGGCATCGCGCATGCCACCGGCTTCGCCAATGCCGACGTGATGCGGCAGGCCTTCCAGCGGCATATGCAGACCACGCCCGAGCGCTACCGGGCGGCGTTCCGGGCGTGCCCCGCAACGAGCCTGGCGGCTGCGCCAGCCTAGAGCGGCCGGCGCGTCGCCAGGCGCGCGTTCAGCCGCGGGACTGCAGCGCGGCGATGCGCTGCTCGATCGGCGGGTGGCTGGAGAACAGCGACAGCCACGACTTGCCGCCGGCGATGCCCATGGCCTGCATGTTCTGCGGCAGGCCTTCGGGCTCCAGGCCGCCGAGGCGGCGCAGCGCCGCCACCATCGGCGTCGGCGAGCCCATCAGCTTCGCCGCGCCGGCGTCGGCGCGGTATTCGCGATGGCGCGAGAAGGTGGCGACGATGATGCTGGCCAGCACGCCGAACACGATCTCGCACACCACCACGGTGATCATGTAGCCGATGCCGGGGCCGCTCGATTCCTCGTCGTTCTTGCGCAGCATCGAATCCACGAAATAGCCGACCACGCGCGCCAGGAAGATCACGAAGGTGTTCACCACGCCCTGGATCAGCGTGAGCGTGACCATGTCGCCGTTGGCGATGTGGGCCACTTCGTGCGCCAGCACGGCCTCCACTTCGTCGTGCGACATGGTCTGCAGCAGGCCGGTGGACACGGCCACCAGCGAGCTGTTCTTGGTCGCGCCGGTGGCGAAGGCGTTGGGTTCGCCTTCGTAGATGGCGACCTCGGGCATCGGCAGGCCGGCGCGCTGGGCCAGCCTCTGCACGGTCTGCACCAGCCAGACTTCGGTACTGTTGCCGGGCTGTGTGATGACCTGGGCGCCGGTGGACCACTTGGCGATCATCTTGGACATCAGCAGCGAGATGAACGAGCCGCCGAAACCCATCAGGGCGGCGAACGCCAGCAGCATGCCCAGGTTGAGCCCGTTGCCGGTGAGGAATCGGCTCACCCCGAGCAGGCTGGCGGTGAAGCTGAGGACAAGCATGACGGCGAGGTTGGTCGCCAGGAAGAGCAGGACGCGTTTCATTTTTGGTCTGTGAGGAAAGTCGGTCGAATCAAAGGGAAAAACGGCAAAACGGGCACTGGCACCTCGCACGGGCGCGGACAGCGCGGCAATGCGCGGATGACGCACACGCGGCACGCCTCGGATGGCGCGCCGGTGCTGACGGCGAGGTGCGGGAAACGAGGCGCGCGCCAGGACGGCGCGCCGGGGCTCAGGCGCTTGGCGGGCGCTGCTGGAGGGGGAGGTCGGGGTCGGGCAGCAGGCCCGGGCGGTGCAGCGGCGCGCCGCTGCGCGCCAGGCCGGCGGCCACGCGCAACGGCGCGGCGGGCAGCAGGGATTCGGCGAGGTCGGCGCCGCCCTGGGACGGATCCTTGGCGTCGCTGCCGTCGTGGTCGGCCTGGTCAAAGGCCGTTGCGGCAAAGACCGCGGGCGACCCGCGGTCCTGATCCGCACCGCCGGCCGCCACGGCGCACGCATGCTGCGTCCGGTCGGCAGGCAATCCGGTGTTGCCGCTTGCGCACACGCTAGCGCCTGCCCAGCTCTGGAAGGGCATGACGGCAAGCATCAGGAGCAGCAACAGCAAGCGAATGGGGCGCACGGAAAATACGTCTGGTTCGGAATCGTGGAATCGAATCGTGAATCGCAGTGTTCGACACGAAACCGTGCCAGGAATTCTACAGGATGCGGCATTCGCAGCGGTGCTGCCATCCCCGGTGGCGCAAGCCGCACTTGGATCGCTGGACCGGCCAGCGGTTCAGCCGAGGATCTTCTGCGCGGCACGCGTGCCCCACCAGGCAGCTTCCTCGAATACCGACAGGCCGGACAGGTCGGCGTGCGCGAACAGGATGCGGCCGTCGGCCGCGCGCAGCGCCGCGCTGCCGGCATTGGAGAGGAAGCCGGTGCGCGGCGAGGCCATGGCATGGCCGCGCACGGTGATCTCCACCGCATCCGCGTGGCGCCAGAAGGCGCGGCCGTAGACGGCGTGCAGGTCGGCGGTGGCATAGTCCATCAGCTCGGCGGGGCTGGCCCCGGCGAGCCAGCCGCGCACATCCGCAGGCGCGCGGGGAGCCGTACCCGTTGATGCGGCCGGGTCCAGCGGACAGTAGGCAGTGAAGACGGTGGCCGCCGGCATGGCCTGGCGGATCAGCTGGTGCGTGCTGACCACATAGCCCAGCCCGCGCCCGCCGTGGACCACGTTGTCCCAGGCCAGCGGCACGCCCGGCTGCTCGGGCGGGAAGCCGCGCAGGCGGAAGCTCGAGACCAGCCACGGCGCGCTGGGCGGAAGGTGCCGGGCGGGGTCGAAGCCGAACGCGCCAAGTTGCGCCACATGGGTGGCCACGTGCAGCGGCATGGCGCAGATCACGCGGCGCGCGCGGATGCGATACAGCCGCGGCGCGCCGGCCGCTCCGCCGCCGGGCCACCGCGCGCACAGCACCTCCACCTCGCGGCCTTGCTCGCGTACCTGCACGGCCATGCCAGGCCGGCGCCAGGGCCCGGCCCCGGCGCCGGCGCGGTGCGCATCGATGCGCGCCGACAGCCGCGTCACCAGCGTGTGCAGGCCGTCGGGCCAGGTCAGCACGGCGCCGTCGGCGGCGTTGGCGGCATGGCCGGCGCGGCTGGCGAAGTAGTACACGCCCGCCCAGGCCGAGATCACGTCATGGCCGGCGCCGTAGTCGTMGCGGCAGCAGTAGTCCACATAGCCATGCAGCGTCGGCGAGGTAAAGCCCTCGGCGCTCATCCACTGGCGCATGCTCTGCCGGTCCAGCGCGGTCCAGGCCGGGTCCTGCGAGGCGAGCGCCAGCGGAATCGCGAAGGCCTTGCGGCCGTCGCTGCCGCGCGCGTCCTTGAGCCGCTCCATGCGCGCCAGGAAGCGCGCGTGCTGCGCCGCCTCTGCCGGCGCCACGGCCTCGCTGGGCAGCAGGCCGTCGTGCCACTTGCCATCGAAGAACAGGCGTTCGTCCGGGGCATGCACCAGCGCGCGCTCGTCGAACTCCGGGCGCGGCGCGAACGGATCGCGCGCGATCACGCCGGTGTCGGCCAGCATCTCGCGGATGTGGACGGATTCCAGCGAGGGCAGGGGCAGGTAATGCGCGCCGCGCGGAAACGCCAGCTCGCCGAAGCTGCCCCCCGCCGCGTTGCCACCGAACTCCGGGCCCTCCACCAGCACGAAGTCGCGCATGCCCGCGCGCGCCAGTTGCCAGGCCGCGCTGAGCCCGGCCACGCCGCCGCCGAGAATGGCGACATCGGTCACGATCTCTTCCTGCGGCGCCGTCCAGCTCGCGGCGTCCCGCAGCGCATGGCCCTCGGCCATGCCCGGGCGCAGCACCATGGGCGCCGGCTCGCGCAGGCCGACCCCGGCCAGGAAGCGGCGCGCCTCGTCGCCGAGCTGGTCGCAGCCGGCCAGCAGGCCGGTGCCGGCGGCGCCCGCGGCAGCGATCAGGAAGCGGCGGCGGTCCATGCTCTCTCCCTGTGAGCGCCCGCACGGGTTGGTCCGGCAGCGCAGCGACGATGAAGCGAAGCTGTCCTGGCCCGGCGCGCGACCGCAGGCAGGACAAGCGGCACGGCAAGGCCGCGCGACGTCGCCAGGATCACGCTGAGGGTGCCGCTAGCGGATGACATTGCGCCAGTCCTGCTCGAAATCGTGCACCAGCGTCTGCTCGTTGAGCCGGTTCGGGCGCGCCTCGCGCGGCGCCATGTCGGCGGGGAAGCAGAACATCAGCGCGGTGCTGTCGGCATCGAGGAACCTGAGCGGCACGTCGTAGCTGGCCGGCGGCGTGTAGTCGGCGCGCTTGCCGGCCAGGATGAAGCCCCATTCGCCGAAGGACGGCACATAGGCGTGGTACGGCCAGGTGTGCAGCCCGGCCTCGCGCAGCGTGGCGTCGATGTCCCAGAACGAGCGCGGCGCGAAGTACGGCGAGGTGGACTGCACCACCGCATAGCCCTTCTCGGCCAAATGGTGCGAGAGCAGCTTGTACATCGGCACCGAGTACAGCTTGCCGAGGCCGAAGTTGGACGGGTCGGGCAGGTCGACGACGATGGCGTCGAACATGTCGTCGTGCTGCTCCAGCCACTGCGCGGCATCGGCGTTGACCACCTGCACGCGCGCGTCCTTGAGCGAGCCCTGGTTGAGCGCCACCAGCGGCGCGCTGCGCGAGAACAGCGTGGTCATGGCGGGGTCCAGGTCCACCAGCGTGATGTGTTCGATATTGCGGTGCTTGAGGATCTCGCGCACCGCCAGGCCGTCGCCGCCGCCGATCACCAGCACGCGCCGCGCCCACGGCAACGACTGCAGCAGCGGATGCACCAGCGCCTCGTGGTAGCGGTGCTCGTCGCGCGAGGAGAACTGCAGGTTGCCGTTGATGTAAAGGCGCAGGTCGTCCTTCCAGCGCGTGATCACCAGGCGCTGGTAGGGCGTGCTTTCGCTGTGGATGATCTCGTCGCCGAACATGCCGCGCTCTGCCCAGTGCGTGAGGCGCCCCGAGCCGGCGAAGCCGCCCGCCAGCAGCACCAGCACCAGCGAGGCGCGCAGCATGCGCGGCACCGCCGCCTTGAGTTCGTCGCGGAAGATATGGATGGTGACCAGCGCCACGCCGGCATTGAGCATGCCGAACAGGAAGCCCGTGCGCGACAGGCCCAGGCGCGGCGCCAGCACCAGCGGGAACACCAGCGACACCGCCAGCGCGCCGAGGTAGTCGAAGGTGAGCACGCGGCTGACCAGCTCGCTGAAGGCGGTGCGGCGCGCGTTGAGCACGCGCATCACCAGCGGGATCTCCATGCCCACCAGCACGCCCAGCACGAACACCAGCGCATAGAGCGCGGTGCGGAACGGCGCCGACAGCCAGGCGAACACCACGAACAGCAGCGCCGCCGAGACCCCGCCGATCAGCCCGATCAGGATCTCGATATCGATGAAGCGCGCCAGCACATCCTCGTCCTTCACGTAGCGCGACAGCCACGAGCCCACGCCCATGSCGAACAGGTAGCAGCCGATGATGGAAGAGAACTGGAGGATGGAGTCGCCCAGCAGGTAGCTGGACAGGGCGCCGGCGATCAGCTCGTAGCCGAGCCCGCAGGACGCCACGATCAACACCGAAAGAACAAGGGTACGGTCGCGCATCGGTTCAGGGACGATTCAGGAGCGGTCGGCGGGCGAGCAGGGCGGGTGGAAGGGGAGCGGCGCAGGCGCAGGCGTGGGCGCGTGCCGGCGCCCGGCGGATTGCAAATTGTTGCGATGAGCGGAAATGGACAACGATATACTTGAGCGCCACGCGCTACAGCGCTGCCGTTTGGTCGCGGCGCCGCGGAATCCGCCGGAGAACATCGATGATGCAAGGCATCTACGCGTACGTGCTGCACCTGCTGGCCGGCCTTGCCCTGTTGGCCGTGTTCGTCGGAGTCTACACCAGGATCACGCCGTTCCGCGAGTTCGCGCTGATCCGCCAGGGCAACCTCGCGGCGGCGCTTTCGCTGTCCGGCGCGATGTTCGGTTTTTGCTTCACGCTGTCGTCCAGCATCCAGCACAACGACACCTTCGTGATGTTCCTGGTGTGGGCGGTGGGAGCCATGCTGGTGCAGGCGCTGGCCTATGCGGGCCTGGCGCGCGCACTGCCCGACATGGATGCGGCCATCGAGTCGAACAACGTCGGCATGGGCGGCCTGATGGGCGCCATTTCGGTGGTGGTCGGCGCCATCAATGCGGCGTGCCTGTCGTGACGCGCGCGGACCAACGCCCTTCCTGAACCTGCCCGCATATTGCCGAGAAACCTGGGGATCGCCATGAGCATCGGATCGTTCATCAAGAAGCAGTTCATCGACATCATCCAATGGACCGAGGACAGCGACGGCGTGCTGGCCTGGCGCCATCCGATGGAGGACATGGAGATCCAGTACGGCGGCAGCCTGACCGTGCGCGAATCGCAGATGGCGGTGTTCGTCAACGAAGGCAAGATCGCCGACGTGTTCGGGCCTGGCATGTACAAGCTCACCACGCAGACGCTGCCGGTGCTGACCTACCTGAAGAACTGGGACAAGCTGTTCGAGTCGCCCTTCAAGTCCGATGTGTATTTCTTCAGCACGCGCCTGCAGATCGGCCGCAAGTGGGGCACGGCGCAGCCGGTCACCATCCGCGACGCCGATTTCGGCATGGTGCGGCTGCGCGCCTTCGGCCTGTATTCGTACAAGATCGCCGATGTCGCGAAGTTCTATGCAGAGATCAGCGGCACGCGCGCCGAATATACGCGCGACGAGGTGGAGGAGCAGCTGCGCAACCTGCTGATCGCCACCATGACGTCCACGCTCGGCGGCGCCTCGGTGCCCTTCCTCGACATGGCCGCCAACCAGGCGCTGATGTCGCAGACCATCCGCGAGCGGCTGGCGCCCGAGTTCGAGCGCTACGGCGTGGCGCTGGACAACTTCGCGGTGACCAATGTGTCGCTGCCGGAAGAGCTGCAGAAGGCCATCGACA
Organism: Cupriavidus sp. 05N40; assembly: GCF_056397305.1. Classification (NCBI taxonomy): domain Bacteria; kingdom Pseudomonadati; phylum Pseudomonadota; class Betaproteobacteria; order Burkholderiales; family Burkholderiaceae; genus Cupriavidus; species Cupriavidus sp. 05N40. The sequence goes on along the minus strand of NZ_JBFTND010000017.1, from coordinate 178 downwards.
CCCGCATCTCGATGGGCATGATGGGCGATATGGCCAGGTACACGCAGTACCAGGTGGCCAGCTCGATCCCGCTGGCCGCGCAGAACGAGGGCGGCGTGGCGGGCCTGGGCGCGAGCCTGGCGGCCGGCGCCGTGATGGGCCAGGCGATGGCTGGCGGGCTCGGCGCCGCCGCCGCGCC